>NZ_JAAXKY010000175.1 GCF_012911925.1 Pseudonocardia xinjiangensis
TATAAGAGACAGGCCTCGTCCTGCCCCCGCGGCCGTCCCCGTGAAGCCGCGCGCGGTGCCCGGCACCCCCTGCCTGTCCACTGCCGACGCCTGCGTCGACCTGTCGGCCAACCGCGCCTGGCTGATCAGCGGCGGTGCCGTGCAGTACGGCCCCGTCGCGATCACCCACGGCCGCGTCGGCTACCGCACACCGCCCGGCACCTTCAAGGTCTCGTTCAAGAACATCAACCACCGCAGCTCGATCTACGACAACGCGCCAATGCCGTACTCGGTGTTCTTCAACGGCGGCATCGCCTTCCACCAGGGCAGCCTGAGGCAGCTCTCGCACGGCTGCATCCACCTCTCGCCCGCCGCCGCCCGGAAGTTCTTCGCCAACCTGCGTGTCGGCGACGTCGTGCAGGTGGCGCGCTAGCCGGCGCCTTCCGTGCCGTGGAGCACTCTCCGCTGCGCGTCCCTACCGGTACGAGAAGACTGGGCCACATGAGCGACGACGCCGGCTTCCGCATCGAACACGACACGATGGGCGAGGTGAAGGTGCCCGCCGACGCGCTGTGGCGGGCTCAGACCCAGCGTGCCGTCGAGAACTTCCCCATCTCAGGCCGGGGCCTCGAGCGGGCCCAGATCCGGGCGCTGGGCCTGGTCAAGGGCGCCGCCGCGCGCGTCAACGGGCGTATTGGGGTCCTCGCACCCGAGCTCGCGGAGGCCATCGCCGCTGCCGCCGACGAGGTGGCCGCGGGGAAGCACGACGCGCACTTCCCCGTCGACGTGTTCCAGACCGGCTCGGGCACCAGCTCCAACATGAACGCCAACGAGGTGATCGCCTCGGTCGCGGCCGGAGCCGGCGTCGAGGTGCACCCGAACGACCACGTCAACGCGTCGCAGTCGTCCAACGACGTCTTCCCGACGACGATCCACCTCGCAGCCACCGAGGCACTCAGCACCGACGTCATCCCGGCACTGGAACACCTCGCGGCCACGCTGCGCCGGCGCGCCGAGGACTGGGCCGAGGTCGTCAAGGCCGGGCGCACCCACCTGATGGACGCCGTGCCGATCACCCTCGGCCAGGAGGCCGGCGGCTGGGCGACGCAGGCCGAGTACGGCGCCGCCCGGTTGCGCGACACGCTGCCCCGGCTCGGTCAGCTGCCCATCGGCGGTACCGCGGTGGGCACCGGCCTCAACGCGCCCGACGGGTTCGGCGGCGCGGTCGTCGAGGAGCTCAAGGCGGCCACCGGGCTCGACGCGCTGTCCGAGGCGGGCGACCACATGGAGGCCCAGGGCGCGCGTGACGGTCTCGTGGAGGCCTCCGGTGCGCTCCGTGGCGTCGCCGTGTCGCTGTTCAAGATCGCCAACGACATCCGCTGGCTCGGGTCGGGGCCGCGCACCGGTCTCGCCGAGCTGCACCTGCCGGACCTGCAGCCGGGCAGCTCGATCATGCCGGGGAAGGTCAACCCGGTGATCTGCGAGGCCACGATGATGGTGGCCGCCCAGGTGATCGGCAACGACGCCACCGTGGCCTTCTCGGGAAGCCAGGGCAACCTCCAGCTGAACGTGATGATGCCGGTGATGGCGCGCAACGTGCTGGAGTCGGCGCGCCTGCTCGCCGCCGCGGCCCGGCTGCTCGCCGACAAGGTGGTGGCCGGCGCCGAGGCCGACGTGGACCGGGCCCGGGAGTTCGCGGAGTCGTCGCCCTCCGTGGTCACGCCGCTCAACCGCTACCTCGGCTACGAGGAGGCGGCGTCGATCGCCAAGCAGTCGCTGAAGGAGCGCAAGACGATCCGTGAGGTGGTGCTGGAGCGCGGGCACGTCGAGTCGGGCAAGCTCACGGGCGACCAGCTCGACGCCGCTCTCGACGTCCTGACGATGGCCCGCGGCAGCAAGACGTCCTGACGCCGCGGGGGGAGGTATCACCCACACGGCTCGAAGCTCGTCGCGCTGCGTGATGATTCACCCGATGTTCACCCTTCTCGCTACGCCACGTGATTGCATGCGGAGGCAAGTAGCGGAGGGAGAACCTGGTGAGCGACTACGGCAGGTTCACGTTCGAGCCGCTGCTGAACCTCGTGAACGGCCGCCCTGTGGGCATGGAGGTGCGCCGCTGCCAGGCGCGTGACCAGATCGAGGTGGTCGCCCGCCAGTCCGTGTGGGGCACCCGGCAGCTCGCGGAGTTCGACTCGGGCATCGCGATCGCCTCGGTGCTGTACGGCACGGAGTACGACGCGACGGTGCCGCTGCACGTGGACGTCCTGGCCGACACGGTGGTGGCGGCCAGGCGGCGCGTGGCGCAGGTGCGCACCTCGCTCCGCAACCGGGACCCCGCGGGGTTCACCCCGCCGATCCTGCTGGAGATCAACCCCGCCCTCTCGGCCGCGCCGCCCGACGCCCTCGCCGAGGGGGTCGCCGAGCTGCGGGCCGACGGTTTCGGCATCGGCTTCGACGCGGTCAGCCGGGGCTTCGGGCTCGATCTCATCGCCGAGCTCGAACCGGACCTCGTCAAGATCGACCCGGCGCTGGTGGCACGGATGCCGCACGCACCGCGCGCGCGTGCCGTGGTGGCGGCCCTGCTCGACGTGTGCCGCGTGGTCGGCGTGCGGGTGTCCGCCACCGGCGTGAGCACGCCGGAGCAGCTCGCCGCCGTGCGCGACCACGGCATCCCCTGGGCCCAGGGACCGCTGCTCGCCGAACCGCGCAGGCGCCCGTCGACGAGCGGGATCCTGCTCCCGGTGGAGCTCATGCCCCGGTCCCGGGCCCCGCAGCCACCGCCGGGCGGCCCGGAGACCGCGCCCCTCGAGCAGCAGCGGCCACGTCAGTCCGTGGCCGATCTCGCGCAGGCCGCGGTGGCGCTGCCGGAGTCGGTGACCGCCGAGAAGGTGCGCCAGGCGCTCGCCGACCACCCGCAGACGGGCAGCGTCGTCCTGCTCGACCCGAACGGGCAGCCCACCGGCTTCCTCGACCGCAACCGGTTCATGCTGGCCATCTCGGGCCCGTTCGGCCGCGCCCTGTACGCGAACCGGCCTGCGATCGCGCTCGCGGAGGAGCCGCGCACGATCCCCGCCACCACGGACGTGCGCAGCGCGCTGAAGTTCTGTCTCTCCGGTGACCGCAGCCGCAGCTACGACGACCTCGTGCTGCTCGACGCGGGCCGCGTCTGCAGCGGGATCGTGCGGGTCACCGACCTGCTGCAGGAAGCCACCGGGAACCCGTCCGCCGCCTGACCACGGCCCAGGCCGCCGTCGCCGGACCTCCCCCTCCGCACGTCCGGCTTCGCCAGGTCACGACGGGATACCGGACGGGACGGCTCTCGCAATCGGGCTGTATCCGCCGCTACATTCCCCAGACGGGTGATCGCCACACGGCCGAAATGTCAACAGTGCAGGCTGCGGCGTCTCCATCGGGTGAACCAGTCAGTCAGTAAAGAAGGAGCTCCCCATGACCGCACGCCGCGTACTGGTGGCCGCGATCGGCGCCGCGCTGGCGTTGAGCGCGGCCGGATGCGTGAGCTCAGGCGGCTCGACCAGCACGGACGCCGCGGGCGGCGGCACCGGCTGGGCCACTGCCGCGTCGGCCCAGGCAGGCGGAGGGTTCGACGCCCTCGTCGCCGCCGCCAAGGCCGAGGGTCAGCTCAACGTCATCGCACTGCCGCCCGACTGGGCGAACTACGGCGCCATCATCAAGACCTTCGGCGACAAGTACGGCATCAAGGTCAACTCGGCGAACCCCGAGGGAAGCAGCCAGGACGAGATCAACGCCGTCCAGCAGCTGGGCACCCAGGACCGGGCGCCCGACGTGCTCGACCTCGGGCAGTCCTTCGCCACCGGCAACACTCCGCTGTTCGCGCCGTACCAGGTGCAGACCTGGGACTCCATCCCGGCCGGGAACAAGGACGCCGGGGGCGCCTGGGTCAACGACTACGGCGGCTTCATGTCCATCGGCTGCAACGCGAAGCTGGTGCCGGTCTGCCCCACCACCTTCGCCGACCTCGCCAAGCCGGACTACGCGGGCAAGGTCGCGCTCAACGGCGACCCCACGCAGGCCGCGGCGGCCTTCGCGGGTGTCTGGGCGGCAGCGCTGGCCAACGGCGGCTCGCTCGACGACATCTCCCCCGGCGTCGCGTACTGGAGCAAGCTCGCCAAGGGCGGCAACCTCCTCAAGGTCGACCCCACCCCGGCCACCGTCGAGAGTGGACAGACCCCGATCGTCCTCGACTGGGACTACCTGAACGTCGCGCAGGCCGAGAAGGTCAAGGCGTCGTTCGAGTGGAAGGTCGCCGTGCCGTCGGACGGTCTCTTCGCGCAGTACTACACGCAGGCGATCAACAAGAACGCCCCGCACCCCGCCGCGGCCCGGCTCTGGCAGGAGTTCCTCTACTCCGACGAGGGCCAGAACCTCTGGCTGGCCGGCAAGGCCCGCCCGGTGCGGCTGCAGGCGATGACGGACGCCGGCACCGTCGACAAGGACCTCGCCGCGGCCCTGCCGCCGGTGAGCGGTGAGCCGAAGTTCCCGACGCAGGCCCAGACCGACGCGGCGCAGAAGATCGTCGCCGAGGGCTGGTCCGGGGCCACCTCCTAGGAGCAGAGATGACCGCACTGCTCGAGGCTCCCGCCGCTCCCCCGGAACGGGTGCGATCCACCCGTTCCTGGGCGGCGGCGCTGGGGCTGCTGCCGTTCCTGGGCTACATGCTCGTGTTCCTCGGCGGCCCGCTCTTCTTCGTGATCAGCGGTGCCTTCTCCGACCCGGACGGCCGCCCAACCGCGGCCAACGTGCTCGCCTCGATCACCGAGCCGCAGTACCGGGCGGCGTTCCTGTCGAGCCTGGTGCTCTCGGCCGTCACGGCCGTGATCGGCGCCGTGTTCGGCACGTTCCTCGCCCAGGCCGTGCTCATCGGGCGCCCCGACAGCCCGTTGCGCCGGATCGTCGCCACGGCGTCCGGCGTGCTCGCCTACTTCGGTGGCGTGCCGCTCGCCTTCGCCTTCATCGCCGCGCTCGGCCAGACCGGGCTCGCCACGGTCTTCCTGCGCGGCATCGGCATCGACCTCTACGCGGGTGGCTTCCGGATCGACTCGCTGACCGGCCTGGGTCTCACCTACGTCTACTTCCAGGTGCCGCTGATGGTCATCCTGATCACGCCGGCTCTCGAAGGGCTGCTCCCGCAGTGGCGCGAGGCGGCGGAGAACCTCGGCGCGTCGGCGTGGACGTACTGGCGCCACGTCGCGTTCCCGGTGCTCGCTCCCGCGCTGGGCGGGGCGACGCTCGTGCTGTTCGGCAACGCCTTCGCGGCCTACGCCACCGCGCTGGCGCTCACCAGCGGCTCGATCCCGCTGCTGCCCACCGCGATCGCGTCCGCGCTGTCGGGCAACGTGCTCGCCAACCAGCAGAACGTCGGGCTCGCGCTCGGCTTCGACATGGTGGTCGTGATCGCGGTCGTGATGGTCGGCTACCTGTTCCTGCAGCGCCGGGCCGCCCGCTGGAGCTCACGGTGAGGCGGCGGCGCTGGCGCGTCGTCGTCCTCACGATCGCGGCGATCTACTTCCTGGTGCCGCTGCTGTCGGCAGCCGAGTTCAGCCTCCGCGTTCCCGGCGGCGGCTACGGGCTGGGCAACTACCTGGCCATCGCCCACGACGACGTGCTGCTCACCTCGCTGCTCACGTCGCTGCAGATCGCCGTGCTCACCGCCGTGGTGGTGCTCGTGCTGGTGGTGCCCACGGCGGTGTGGGTACGGCTGCGCTTCCCCTCGGTGGCCGGGTTGCTGGAGAGCGCCACGATCCTGCCGATCGTCGTCCCGCCGGTCGTGATGGCGGCCGGCATCGCGTTCGTGCAGGCCAACCTCGGCGGCCCGGTGTTCCGCACCCTGTTCGCCTCGTCCACCACCGCGCTCACCCCGTTCTACGTGGTGCTCGCGCTCCCCTTCGCCTACCGGGCGGTGGACAACGGGCTCGCCGCCATCCCGCTGCGCACGCTCGTGGAGGCGGCCCGCAACCTGGGCGCGGGCCTGCCGTCGGCGCTGGTGCGCGTGGTCCTGCCGGCCATCCGCACCGCCGTCCTCGGCGCCGCGTTCCTGACCCTCGCCCTGGTGCTCGGCGAGATCGTCATCGCCCGCATCCTGCTCTACACCGACACGTTCCCCATCGCCGTCGTCGAGGTGGGGCGCAGCGCCGCGGGCGTCTCGGTGGCGTTGTCACTGGCCAGCCTGCTGTTCACCTGGGTGCTGCTGCTGGCGGTGTCGTTCGCCGGTGGCGGCCGCACCCGTTCGAGGAGGACCTCCGCATGACCGACGTCATCACTGCACCGCAGGCGACGGAACGCGGCACCGCCGTGGAGTTCCGTGCCCTGCGGCGCACCTACGGCAGCGCCCACGCCCTCGACGGGCTCGACCTGGCACTGAAGCCCGGTGAGCTGCTCGCGTTGCTGGGGCCGTCCGGGTGCGGGAAGACCACCGCGCTGCGGCTGCTGGCCGGCTTCGACACCCCGACGTCGGGCCAGGTGCTGATCGGTGGCAAGGACGTCACCGGCATCCCGGCGTCGAAGCGTGACACCGGCATGGTGTTCCAGGCCTACAGCCTGTTCCCGACGATGACGGCTGCGGAGAACGTGGCGTTCGGGCTGCGCATGCGCCGGGTCGGCGCGGCGGAGCGGGCGCGCCGGGCGGCCGAGCTGCTCGAGGTCGTGGGGCTCGGCGACCGGGGCGGTTCGTACCCGCACGAGATGTCCGGCGGCCAGCAGCAGCGCGTGGCGCTGGCCCGGGCGCTGGCCGTCTCACCGTCGGTGCTGCTGCTCGACGAGCCGCTCTCGGCACTCGACGCGCGGGTGCGCGTCCAGCTGCGCGACGAGATCCGGCGCGTGCAGCTGGCCGAGGGCATCACCACGCTCTTCGTCACGCACGACCAGGCGGAGGCGCTCGCCGTGGCGGACCGCGTGGCCGTGCTCAACAAGGGACGCCTCGAGCAGGTGGACACCCCGCAGGAGGTGTACACCCGGCCGGCCACCGAGTTCGTCGCCGAGTTCGTCGGAGTCACCAACCATGTCCCCGTCGAGGACGGCCGGATCCGGCCCGGCGCGGACACGCGTCAGGTGCGCCCGGAGGGGCTCACCGTCGGCGACCCGGACGGGCTGTCCGGCACCGTGCTCACGAGCACGTTCCTCGGTGCGGTCACCCGGCTCGTGGTCACCACCGAGGTCGGCGAGCTGATCGTCGACGTCACGAGCCGGCCCGACCTCCCGGCAGCAGGAGAACCGACGACGGTCACCCTGGCCCCGTAGGAGTCCCCACCCAAAGTTCAGGAAAGCCACTTTCAGGCCCTCAGCGGGCAGGAAAGTGGCTTTCCTGAACCACGGGGAGGCCCCGCGCGCACCGGCGAGTGTCGGTGTGCGCTGCCAGGATGGGTCGGTGCTGCTCGCCGACGTCGTCTCCGCCTCCGCCGCGGTCGGGGCCACGCGCTCCCGCACGGCGAAGACGGCCACGCTGGCCGCCCTGCTGCGGAGCGCGGCGCCCCACGAGGTCGAGCCCGCCACCGCCTGGCTGGCGGGCGAGCCCCGCCAGAGCCGCCTCGGCACCGGCTGGCGCACGCTCGCCGGGATCGACGCCGCGCCCGCCGCCGAGCCGCGGCTGGAGGTGGCTGCGGTCGAGGCCGCCCTCGACGCCCTCGCCGCCACCACGGGGGCCGGCTCCACGGCCCGGCGAGCCGCGCTGCTCGCGGAGCTGTTCGGCGCCGCCACCGCCGATGAGCAGGCGTTCCTGCGCCGTTTGCTCACCGGCGAGCTGCGCCAGGGCGCGCTGGAGGGCGTCATGCTGGAGTCCGTCGCCGCGGCCGCCGCGGTCCCCGCGGCAGCGGTCCGGCGCGCCTTCATGCTCTCCGGGCGGCTCCCCGACACCGCCCGGCTCGCGCTCACCGAGGGCGTCGCGGGCCTCGACGCCGTCACGCTGCAGGTCGGCAGGCCGGTGCGGCCCATGCTGGCCTCGCCCGCCGAGGCGCTCGACGCCGCACTGGCGGAGATCGGGCCCCGCGCGAGCGTCGAGTACAAGCTCGACGGCGCCCGCATCCAGGTCCATCGCGACGGCGCCGACGTTCGGGTGTGGACGCGCACGCTGCGCGAGATCACGCCGAGCGTCCCCGAGCTGGTCGAGCTGGTGCGCGCCCTGCCGTGCCGTTCCGTGGTGCTCGACGGGGAGACGCTCGCGCTGCGCGACGACGGAGGCCCCCGCCCGTTCCAGGAGACGATGAGCCGGTTCGGCGCGGCGGCGGGCGAGCTGCTGCTGCAGCCGTTCTTCTTCGACTGCCTGCACCTCGACGGCACCGACCTGCTCGACGCGCCACTCTCCCAGCGGCTCGACGCCCTCGCCGCCGCGGTCGGCGGCCACCGCATGCCGGGTCTGCTCTCCCCCACCCCGGAAGAAGCCGCCGCACTGCTCGACGAGGCGATCGCCGCAGGCCATGAAGGCGTCATGGTCAAGTCGCTCGACGCGCCGTACGCCGCGGGCCGGCGGGGCCGGGCGTGGCAGAAGGTCAAGCCGGTGCACACGCTCGACCTCGTGGTGCTCGGCGCGGAGTGGGGCCACGGCCGCCGCTCCCGGCAGCTCTCCAACATCCACCTCGGCGCCCGCGATCCCGACGGCGGCGAGCCGATCATGGTCGGCAAGACCTTCAAGGGCATGACCGACGAGCTGCTCGCCTGGCAGACCAGCACGTTCCCCGCCCTGGCTCGGGAGCGGTCCGACCACGTGGTCCTGCTGCGGCCCGAGCTCGTGGTCGAGATCGAGCTCGACGGCGCCCAGCGCAGCCCCCGCTACCCGGGCGGCGTCGCGCTGCGGTTCGCCAGGGTGCTGCGCTACCGGCCGGACAAGACCCCAGCGGAAGCCGACACGATCGACGCGGTGCGCAGCCTGTTGCGCGAGTAGAATCCTCTTACCGTGCGCTTCCTCGAGGGCCAGCAGCCGTCCCACGACCTGACCTATGACGACGTCTTCCTCGTTCCGGGCCGGTCATCCGTGACCTCGCGGTTCGACGTCGACCTCACCACCGCCGACGGCTCCGGCGCCACGGTCCCGGTCGTCGCGGCCAACATGACCGCGGTCGCGGGCAGGCGGATGGCCGAGACCCTGGCCCGCCGGGGAGCGCTCACCGTCCTGCCGCAGGACGTCGCTTCCGACGCGGTCGCCGAGATCGTCGCCTGGATCAAGGAGCGGCACCCCCTCTGGGACACCCCGCTCGTGCTCACAGCCGCCGACGCGGTGGCGGACGCGCTCAACCTGCTGTCCAAGCGCGCCCACGGCGCGATCGTCGTGGTCGACGATGACGGCCGACCGGTCGGCACGGTCGACGAGGCCGCCTGCGGCGGCGTCGACCGGTTCACGCGGCTGGGCGACGTGCTCGACCCCTCGCCGCTCACCCTGCCGATGGACACGCCGCCCCGTGAGGTGTTCGACGCGCTCGGCACGCGGCGGGTCGCCCTCGGCCTCGACGCGGACGGGCGCCTCGCGGGCCTGCTCACCGGGCTCGGGGCCCTGCGCTCGGCGATCTACTCCCCCACGCTCGACGCGCAGGGACGGCTGCGCACCGCGGCGGCGGTCGGCATCAACGGCGACGTCGCCGTCAAGGCCGCGGCGCTGCTGGAGGCGGGCGTCGACGTGCTGGTCGTCGACACCGCCCACGGTCACCAGGACAAGATGCTGGACGCCTTGCGGGCCGTCCGGAAGGTCGTCGCCGACGCGGGCTCGGCGGTACCGATCGTGGCAGGCAACGTGGTCACCGCCACGGGTGTGCGCGACCTCGCCGAGGCGGGTGCCGACATCATCAAGGTCGGCGTGGGCCCCGGTGCCATGTGCACCACCCGGATGATGACCGGCGTGGGGCGCCCCCAGTTCTCCGCGGTACTGGAGTGCGCCGATGCGGGGCGCGACCACGGCGTCCGAATCTGGGCCGACGGCGGCGTGCGCCACCCGCGCGACGTCGCGCTCGCCCTCGCCGCCGGCGCGTCCGCCGTGATGATCGGGTCCTGGCTGGCCGGCACCTACGAGTCACCCGGCGACCTGCTGCGCGACGAGAACGGCCGCCCCTACAAGGAGTCGTTCGGGATGGCGTCCAAGCGCGCGGTCGGTGCCCGCACCCGCGGCGACGGCAGCTTCGACCGGGCCCGCAAGGCCCTGTTCGAGGAGGGCATCTCGAGCTCCAGGCAGCTGCTCGACCCCGCCCGCCCCGGCGTCGAGGACGTCCTCGACGGCATCTGCTCCGGGGTGCGCTCGGCGTGCACCTACGCCGGCGCCCGCACACTCGACGAGCTGCACGAGCGCGCGATGGTAGGCGTCCAGACCACGGCAGGCTTCACGGAGGGCACCCCGCACGGCCTGTAACCCGGCCCGCCCCCACTCCCCCGGGGAGTTGCAGCAAAGCCACTTTCATGCAACGTGGTTGCGTGAAAGTGGCTTTGCTGCAATCCGTGACGAGCTACGCCGCCGGGCCCTCCAGCATCTCGGTCACCAGCGCGGCGATCGGGCTCCGCTCGCTGCGGGTGAGCGTGACGTGCGCGAAGAGCGGGTGGCCCTTCAGCTTCTCGATCACCGCCGCGACGCCGTCGTGCCGCCCGACGCGGAGGTTGTCGCGCTGCGCGACGTCATGGGTGAGCACCACCCGGGACGCCGTGCCCAGCCGGGAGAGCACCGTGAGCAGCACGTTGCGTTCCAGCGACTGCGCCTCGTCGACGATCACGAAGCTGTCGTGTAGCGAGCGCCCACGGATGTGCGTGAGCGGCAGCACCTCCAGCATGCCGCGGGCCATGACCTCCTCGAGCACGTTCTGGCTGACGACCGCACCGAGCGTGTCGAAGACGGCCTGCGCCCACGGAGCCATCTTCTCGCTCTCGTTGCCGGGCAGGTATCCCAGCTCCTGCCCGCCGACGGCGTAGAGCGGCCGGAAGACGACCACCTTGCGGTGCTGCTGGCGCTCCATCACCGCCTCCAGCCCCGCGCACAGCGCGAGCGCCGACTTCCCGGTGCCGGCCCGGCCACCCAGGGAGACGATCCCGATCTCGGGGTCGAGCAGCAGGTCCAGGGCGATGCGCTGCTCCGCCGAGCGCCCGTGCAGCCCGAAGGCCTCGCGGTCACCGCGGATCAGGCGGACGCGCTTGTCGGACGTCACCCGGCCCAGGGCGGCCGAACCGCCGCCGGTGAGCCGCAAGCCCGTGTTGCACGGCAGGTCGCGCGCAGCGTCGTGGTCGATCACGCCGTCCCGGAACAGGGCGTCCACATCGGTGGACGTCACCTCCAGGTCGGTCATCCCCGTCCAGCCCGACGGCACCACGTCGAGCGCGTGGTACTCGTCGGCCTGCAGCCCGACGGCGGCCGCCTTCACGCGCAGCGGCATGTCCTTGCTGACGAGCACGACCTCACCCCGGCCGTCGAGCTTGCGCTCCGCGGCGAGGTTCAGCGCGCAGGCAAGGATGCGGCTGTCATTGGAGTCGGTACGGAATCCGGCCGGGAGCACCTCCGGGTCCGTGTGGTTGAGCTCGACGTGCAGGGTGCCACCCACGGTGCCGATCGGCACCGGAGCGTCCAGGCGGCCGTACTCGATGCGGAGCTCGTCCAGCATGCGCAGTGCCGTGCGGGCGAACCACCCGAGTTCCGGGTGGTGCCGCTTGCCCTCGAGTTCGGTAATCACCACTAGCGGCAGGACGACCTCGTGCTCGTCGAACCGGGTCAGCGACCACGGGTCGGACAGCAGCACGGAGGTGTCGAGCACGTAGCAGCGGGTGGAATGCGAAGCGGGGGCAGTACGACGGTCGGTCACGAAGGCTCCTCGCTAGCGCTCGTCTCAGCCGAGTCCCGGGTCGTTCGAGGCGACACCGGGGGTACGGCCGACGATTGCTCCCTGGTGAGCGCGACACCGCGCCCACATCACCGTTGGGCCGGCGGGCCTTGGCCGGGGCGTTCCCGACGGCCTGGAGCTCGCCGCCGACCACGCCCGCGAGGGCCGGGTGCCGGCCCCCTCGGGTGCAAGTGACACCACGACCAGGGCCTCCCGAGCGGTCCGCATCGGGTACGGGCCGCTGACGAGAACGCTACCGGCGGTCACCCGGGTGCGGTCAACAGCAACAGCGTGTCGGCCTGAGACTTCGCAGCGAGAATTAACAGAACGGACTACCGCTCATCGCCCAATGAACACCGCCTGTCGTCAACGATGCGGCATTTGTCCGTTTATCCGGACTTGGAGGACGCTCGAGCCGGTGACAGATCGGGGCGAAGGTCACGAACCGAAGCGGCGGTGGCGCGCCGCGTAGTCACGCAGGGCGCGCAGGAAGTCGACTCGGCGGAACGCGGGCCAGTACGCCTCGCAGAACCAGAACTCCGAGTGAGCGGACTGCCACAGCAGGAAGCCGGAGAGCCGCTGTTCGCCCGACGTGCGGATCACCAGGTCCGGGTCCGGCTGGCCCGAGGTGTACAGGTGCGCCGCGATGTGGTCGACGTCCAGCACCTCGGCCAGCTCCTCGATCGAGGTGCCCGACTCGGCGTGCTGGAGCAGCAGCTTGCGGACGGCGTCGGCGATCTCCTGGCGCCCCCCGTAGCCGACGGCGATGTTCAGCTCCAGGCCGGGACGCCCGACCGTGCGGGCCGCCGCGGCGGTGAGCCGGTGGGCCATGTCGCCCGGGAGCATCTCCAGCGCCCCGACGATCCGCAGCCGCCACCGGGCGGTGGGGCTGCTCAGCTCGTCGACGACGTTGGTGATGATCTCGAGCAGCGGCTCGAGCTCGTCCGCCGGCCGGTTGAGGTTGTCGGTGGACAGCAGCCACAGCGTGACGACCTCGACGCCGGCCTCGTCGCACCACTCGAGCAGATCGACGATCTTGGCGGCACCGACCCGGTGGCCGTCGTTGACGTCGGTGAAACCCTCGCCGCGCGCCCACCGCCGGTTCCCGTCGAGCATCAGTGCGACATGCCGCGGTCTCGCCGCCGTGCCCCTGCTCAACTCGTGGCTCAGCTTGCGTTCGTACAGCGAGTACAGCACGTCACGGACGCCCACGGGCCGTCAGCGTACGCCCGGCGCCACAGCCCCCTGCGGCGCACGGCCACTCCGGAAAACCGCATGGTGTTGTTCACAAACCGGTACACATGTGGAGCACTCACCGTGCCGTAGCCTCGACATGGTGAGCATGCGGACGGTCCCCGTGCCTCCCGGCGCGCCGCTGGTCAAGCCACGAATGCGCGGGTGGCTGCACTTCTGGTCGTTCACCGTGTCGATCGGAGCCTGCGCCACGCTGATCGCCGTCTCGGCGGCACTGGTGGGCAGAGGCGCCGCGCTGGCCACCTCGGTCTACAGCGTCACGATCCTGGGCCTGTTCGGCACCAGCGCGCTGTACCACCGCCGCACCTGGCGCACCCCGCGCAGCCGGGCCGTGATGCGCAGGCTCGACCATTCGATGATCTTCCTGTTCATCGCGGGCACCTACACCCCGGTCGCCGCGCTGGCGATGGACCCCGGCACCGCCCGCTGGGTCCTGATCGTGGTCTGGGCGGGCGCGCTCGCCGGCGTCGCGCTGAAGACGGTGTGGCCGCATGCCCCGGCGTGGGTCGGGGTGCCGATCTACATCGCGCTCGGCTGGGTCGCCGTGTTCGTGATCCCCGCCATGCTCAGAGGCGGCGGGGTCGCGGCGCTCGTGCTGCTCCTGACCGGCGGACTGCTCTACACGGTGGGCGCGGTGTTCTACGCCACCCGCAGGCCGAACCCGTGGCCCGCCACGTTCGGCTACCACGAGTTCTTCCATGCGGCCACGGTCCTCGCCGCGATCTGCCACTACATCGCGATCTGGCTCATCCTCTTCTGACC
>NZ_JAAXKY010000176.1 GCF_012911925.1 Pseudonocardia xinjiangensis
GCTGAGGGCCGGGGCCGCGGCGCCGAGGTTCCAGCGCGGCCCCGGCCCTCGTCAGGGCAGTAGTGCAGTGCAGTGGGTGCAGTACTGCCGTCGTGCACGGCCACTCCCCAGCGGCCGTCCAATCCCTGCACGTCGAACGTGCGGGGACGTCACCAGCGGGAGCTGTACGCCTCGCGTCGGTGGTGGTGCCGTCCCTCGTCGATCAGTTCGTGACGCGCAGCCGGTACGGCGACATGTGCTCCGGTGCCCGAGACCCGCGAGTTCGGGATGGACGGGGCCGGGGTGAGGGCCTGCACCGGGATCGGCGCGGTCAGTGGGTCACGTCGGAACGCGTCGACCGGATCAGGGCGGGGCGGCGGGGGCGGAGCAGCCTGGGCCGGCCGGACGGCCGGGGCCGCGGGCTCGTGTTGGCGACGGCGCCACCCACCACGCGTGAGCGCGTGAAAGATCGGTGTCAGCTCCGCGTCCTCGTCGAACGCATGCCTACCCGTGGCCGGGGTCCAGTCGTCGTCGGTCGTCGAGTAGCGGGTCGCTGGGGACACGCGTCACCTCCATCGTCTTCCTGTGCGCCGTCCATGGTGCTGCCTTCAGCGGTTCTATCTGCGCACTTACACCCACAACGGGGACACTCGGGCGTGGAAACGGGTTCGGAGCGACCGTTACTGCTCTACGGCTCGATTCCGCCCGTTCGGGTGGATCTGGTCCCCCTTCAGACCCGCTTGAGCATTCGGGCAGCGCCCGCTGCAGCCGTTGTGGCGAGGATCCACCCCAGGGCGATCAACAAACTCGCTATCCATTGGGAGGCGCCGTCCAATCGCCAGTACCCGTCCTGCCCGAGGTTCACGATCGGGAGGAGCGTGTCGATCGCGAAGATCCAGGGGTTGAAGACGGGGTTCTGTCCGTTGTCGACCGGCGGCGGCACGTGCGTGGCGAACCAGGCGCCGCCGAGCACGGCGAAGAGCGCGAGCCAGCAGACCGCCAACCAGGGCTGATAGCCGAATCCGACCGTCCAGCGCTGGAGCACTCCCCAGATCCGTCCCGCGACGCCCGCCTCGGCGTAGTGCCGGCTCTGCATCTCCATGAGGACGCGCTCGGAGGCCGCCTCGTCGCCTGCGCGCCGGTACGCGGCCGCCATCTGGTCGTATGGTCCCGGTGCGTAGTCGGGTATCACCTGTTTGAGCCAGCTTAGCCGCTTTCGGATGTCAATCACATGTGTGTCATTCAGTTTTTGGTAATCAAAACCGTCCAGATCGATGCCACCAACGGCCCTCCATAACTCTGGGCAATCTTCGAAGGTGCCGACCTGAGCCTGCGCCAGACGCACGCTCGCACCGGGCGGCCGGGCCGGGCGCACGACGAGTTCGCCGGTGACGAGTCCGTAGGCGTTGAGGGCATAGCGGACCCTGTCCGGCTCCGCCGCCTCCTGCGAATCCGACGGTTCCGGTGACTCCGACGTTCCCAGCGTCACGTCGACGAACTGCACCGACTTGCGCGCCTCCATCCGCCGGAGGCGGACGCCGCCGGCGGCCACGAAACCTTCCGAACAGACGACGTCCTTCCCGACGGTCGCCGCGCGGAGATCCAGGGAGGGCCGGGCATCCCCGTTGGGCCGCAACCGAGGTTGCTCCAGGTGAGCCCCGGTGCAGTCGAGCGTCGCCCCGATCTCGGCGTTCTGCAGCCGAACCGTGCCCTTGCACTGCAGGCGGCGGAGGTAGAACTCGCCGCCGATCCGCAGCCGGTCGGCCAGCAGCGCGTACCCGCGCGGCGTGGACAGCACGATCCCCGTGAGGCTCGCGCTCCCGCGGACGTGGGCGTCCACGAGCCGCAGCTGACCGGCGCACCGGAGGGGACCGCGCCCGTTGTCGCGGCCCTCGAGGTCGCCGCTGACGTCCATCCCGTCGCCGAGCAGGGCGATCCCCCGCCCTGTCGCGCCCATCGGGCCGACCAGCCGGGCGCCGGAGAGCCGCAGGTAGCCGCCGACGACGGCGTTGGGCAGGCGCACCGTGCCGTCGGTGTGCACCCCGTCGTCGAGCTCGAGGTTGCCCTCCACGCGGACGCGGTCGGCCACCAGGCACGCCGTGCCGTCCACGATCCCGCCGGGGACCACCGGCAACCGGCTTTCCCCCGGCTCCGGTTCCGATTCGACGGACATGGCCGCGGAGCCACGCTCGATGCGCGCCCCGGAGAAGATGAGGTCGCCACCGACCCGGGCCCCGGCCAGCATGAGCCGGCCCGCCGCGCAGAACGCGACGTCCGGCCCGGCGTCGTGCCGACCGGCGAGAAGGCTGCCTCCGACGGTGATCCCGGTGGCGTCGAGCGCGTCGCCGGTCGGGCTGTTCAGATCGGCCCCGCTGAGGTCGAGGTTGCCCGTGATGCGCGCACCCGGTAGCCGGATCTCGCCGCTGCTGCGCAACCGCCGTGCGTACAACGTGCCGTCCACGACGATGCGGTCGGCGATCAGCGCCCTGCCCCCGGCTCCCCGCAGCCGTCCGCCGGACAGCCGCAGCGACCCACCGATCTGCGCATCGGCGAGGTGCACCGGTCCGTGCGAGGTGAACCCGTCGTCGAGCAGCAAATCGGCGGCCACCCGCAGGTTGCCTGCCCGGAGCCCCGGCAGCCTGCAGCCCGTGAGTGCGAGGCCGGTGAACTGCGCCATCCGCAGGTCGGGAGCCTGCGCGAACACGCAGGAACGCAGCTCGACGGGAACACCGATCTCGGCGCCGGTGAGCCGGAGAACGCCGGTGATGGTGGCCCGCCGCAGCGTCAGCGCAGGTGCGCCCGACGCCGTGGACCCCGTGAGGACGGCCGCGAGGGTGGTGGCCGACAGCGAAGCGCCCTCGAGATCGAGCTCGCGTCCGGTTGCCAGCGCGTCGGCGAGCACCGCCGCATCCACCACCACCGCGCCGGCCTCCCAAGATCCACAGACTCCGCGGCGGATGTTTATCACGGCCCGACGCCCCGTGGTGATCATCGGCGGAAAGCTCGCAAACGGGTCGTCGAGTGGCGGGCGGCCCCGCCCACCAGGAGCATCGGAGGGTGCGATACCTCGTCACGGGTTCCACCGGCTACATCGGCGGCCGGCTGGCCGCCCGGCTGATCGACGCCGGCGCGGGCACCGTCCGCTGCCTGGTGCGCGACCCGGAGAAGCTCCGGGACGTCCCGTGGGCGCACCGCGCGGAGATCATGCGCGGAGACCTTCTCGATCCGGCGAGCATGCGCGCGGCCTGCGAGGGCGTCGACGTCCTCTACTTCCTGGTGCACTCGCTGTCCGACCGGGACTTCGCCGCCACCGACCGTCGCATCGCACTCATCACCGGGCAGGCCGCGCGCGAGGCGGGCGTGCGACGCATCGTCTACCTCGGTGGACTGCATCCTGAGGGCGGACTGTCGGAGCACCTGGCCTCCCGCACCGAGGTGGGTGAGATCCTCCTGCGCTGCGGCGTCCCGACCGCAGTGCTGCAAACAGCGGTGATCCTCGGCTCCGGTTCGGCGAGCTTCGAGATGCTGCGCTACCTGACCGAACGTCTCCCGGTCATGGTCACGCCGCGGTGGGTGCGCAACCGGATCCAGCCGATCGCGGTTCGCGACGTCCTGCACTTCCTCATCGGCGCGGCCACGCTGCCGCCCGAGGTGAACCGGACGTTCGACCTCGGCGGCCCGGAGGTGCTCACCTACCTCGACATGATGCAGCGCTATGCGGCGGTGGCCGGGCTGCCGTGGCGGCGCATCGTCCCGGTACCGGTGCTGACCCCACGCCTGTCGGCGCACTGGGTGAACATCGTGACCCCGGTACCGAAGACCATCGCAGCGCCGCTCATCGAGTCGCTCGTGCACGAGGTCGTGTGTTCCGAGCAGGACATCCTCGAGTACGTGCCCGAGCCGCCCGGGGGCCGCACCGGGTACGACCGGGCCGTCCAGCTCGCGTTGACGAAGATCAGCGGCGGTGACGTCGAGACCCGGTGGTCGGACGCGGCCGTGGCCGACATGGCGTCCGATCCGCTGCCCACCGACCCGCAGTGGTCCGGGGGAAGTGTCTACCTGGACGAACGGGAGCAGAGCAGCACGGCCGATCCCGACGCGCTGTGGGCGGTCGTCACGGGGATCGGCGGCGAACGAGGCTGGTACTCCTTCCCGCTCGCCTGGGCGGTGCGCGGGTGGATGGACCGGCTCGTCGGCGGGGTCGGCCTGCGCCGCGGCCGACGTGATCCCGACCGTCTGCAGACCGGGGACGCGCTGGACTGGTGGCGCGTCGAGCAGCTACGCGACGACGCGGGCGGCCGGACGCTGCGGCTGCGCGCGGAGATGAAGGTCCCCGGCCGCGCGTGGCTCGAGATGACGGTGTCGCCGCAACCGGGCGGTTCGCGGTACGGGCAGCGGGCGGTGTTCATCCCCCGCGGGTTGACCGGGCATCTGTACTGGTGGTCGGTGGCTCCGTTCCACGGCATCGTGTTCGGAGGCATGATCCGCAACATCACCCGCAGCGCAGAGCGGGTCGACCGCGCGCACCGGAACGGAGAGGTCACCGGCCGCGGCTAGGAAACCGGGCGACTCGCGGGCTGATTCGGGGCGACTCGCGGACGGGAAATCGGCGACTCGCGGGGTGGTGGGTCAGGCGGCGGCGGCGTCGAGCCGCTGGACGGACTCCTGGTCCAGCTGCAGCTCGCCCGCGCGGACGTTCTCCTCCAGGTGCTCCACGCTGCTGGTGCCCGGGATCGGCAGCATCACCGACGAGCGCTGCAGCAGCCACGCCAGCGACACCTGCGACGCGGTGGCGCCGAGCCGGGCGGCGATGTCGGCGACCGGGCCACCGGGCTCCGCCAGCTTTCCCGCGCTGATGGGCGCCCACGGGATGAAGCCGATGCCGAGCTCGGTGCAGTAGCGCAGCACCGCGTCGTACTTGCGGTCGAGGACGTTGTAGCGGTTCTGCACCGTCGCGACGTCGACGATCGAGGTGGCGCGTTCGATCTGGTCGACGTCCACCTCCGAGAGGCCGACCGCGGCGACCTTGCCCTCCGCCTGCAGCTCGGCGAGCAGGCCGAACTGCTCGTCGGCGGGCACCCACGGGTCGACGCGGTGCAGCTGGAACAGGTCGATCCGGTCGACGCCCAGCCGGCGCAGGCTCAGCTCGCACTGCTGGCGCAGGTACTCCGGGCGACCGCTCGGGAACCACTTGCCGGGACCGGTACGCAGGAAGCCCGCCTTGGTGGCGACGGTGATGCCGTCGTAGGGGTGCAGCGCCCGGCGCACGAGCTCCTCGGCGATCTCGGGACCGTAGGAGTCGGCGGTGTCGAACAGATCGACGCCGAGGTCGGCCGCGCGGCGCACCACGGCGACGGCGGCGTCGGGATCGGCCGGTGGACCCCAGATACCAGGTCCGGTGAGAAGGCGCATCGTGCCGAAACCGAGCCGGTTCACCGGCCGGGTCGGCAGCGGGAAGCGCGCGCTGAGAGCGGGAACGGTGTCATGAAGAGTGACCACGCCGTCACCATCGCACCGTGACGAACCGGGCGCTGCAGTTCGTGACGGTCGCCTCGCCAGATGTCACCCGGATCTCACAAAAGTGCGATGGCCAGGGCGGATGCGATTCGCGAGCACCCAGCCGGGCGGGTGATCGTCATCGCCCGCCCATGCCGTCCGGCGGCTCGCCGAGCGCATCGCGCAGCACGGCGGACTCCCGCTCGGACACCGAGCGGGCGAAGTGCAGCAACACGGTCTCGACGTCGCCGGAGGCGTCCAGCAGGTCGCGCAGCGCGCGGGCGGTGACCTCTTCACGGGTGGCGCTGGGGCGGTAGCGGTAGGCGCGGCCGTCCATCTCGCGCTGTACCCATCCCTTGCGGTGCAGGTTGTCGAGGACGGTCATGACCGTGGTGTAGGCCAGTTTGCGCTGCGGTGTCAGCTCCTCCAGGACGTCGCGCACGCGGTGGGGCGGCTCCGGTGACGACCACAGCACGTCCATGACCGCAGCCTCGAGTTCACCCAGTCCTCGCACGCGTCCTCCCCCCGAGCAGCATAAAGCCGTACGTCCGTACGGGCGCCCCTACCTGACCTTCCGAACGATCCGATCCTGATCACCAGGGGGGACGGTCGGCCGTCATCGATTGCCGGGCCTGGCCGCGCGCACTAGCGTTCCCACGTGGCCAAGATCGTGTCGTTGCCGCAGGCGGTGTCCGAGCTTGTGCATGACGGGGACACCGTCGCGCTTGAGGGCTTCACCCACCTCATCCCGTTCGCCGCAGGGCACGAGATCATCCGGCAGGGGCGGCGCGGCCTCACCCTCGTCCGGATGACGCCCGACCTGATCTACGACCAGCTGATCGGCGCAGGCTGCGCCGCCAAACTCGTGTTCTCCTGGGGTGGCAACCCTGGCGTCGGCTCGCTGCACCGGATGCGCGACGCCCTCGCCACCGGGTGGCCCGCCCCGCTGGAGATCGAGGAACACAGCCACGCGGGCATGGCCAACCGTTACGTCGCGGGCGCATCCGGGCTGCCGTTCGCGGTGCTCCGCGGCTATGCCGGCACCGACCTGCCCCTCCACACCTCCACCATCTCCACCGTGGAGTGCCCGTTCACCGGGGAGCGGCTCGCCGCCGTGGCCGCGCTCAACCCGGACGTCACGGTCGTGCACGCCCAGCGGGCCGACCGGGCCGGAAACGTCCAGCTGTGGGGGATCACCGGGGTGCAGAAGGAGGCGGTGCTCGCAGCCCGGCGCTCGCTCGTCACCGTCGAGGAGATCGTCGACGAGCTGACGCCGGTGCCGGGGGCGGTCGTCCTCCCGGGCTGGGTGCTCGACGCGGTGGCCGTGGCACCCCGCGGGGCGGCCCCGTCGTACGCGCACGGGTACTACGACCGCGACAACGCCGCCTACCGCAGATGGGACGCGATCAGCCGCGACCGGGAGGCGTTCACCCGCTGGCTGACCACCCTCGAGGAGGCGGCATGACCGGCACGACCGATCCGGTGACCGAGTCGGAGCCCACCACCCGCTGGTCCGCCGACGAGATGATGAGCATCGCGGCTGCTCGATCCCTGCGCGACGGGCAGGCGTGCTTCGTGGGGATCGGGCTGCCGTCCACGGCGGCCAACCTGGCGCGGCGCCTGCACGCGCCCCACCTCGTGCTGATCTACGAGTCGGGCACTCTGGACACCCGGCCCGACGAGCTGCCGCTCTCGATCGGCGACGGCATCCTCGCCGAGTCGGCCCTCTCCGTCGTCAGCGTGCCGGAGATCTTCAACTACTGGCTGCAGCCCGGCCGGATCGACATCGGCTTCCTGTCCGGAGCCCAGATCGACCGCTTCGCCAACATCAACACCACCGTGATCGGCGAGTACGACGAGCCGGCCGTACGGCTGCCGGGCTCGGGCGGCGCGCCCGAGATCGCGGCATCCTGCCGAGAGGTGATCGTGGTGATGCGCCACCGGATGCGCGCCTTCGTCGAGCAGGTGGACTTCGTGACGTCCGTGGGGCACGGGAGCGGTCCCCTGGACCGGCAGATCCTCGGGCTGCGCGGAGCGGGACCGGTCCGGGTGATCACGGACCTCGGCGTCCTGGAACCCGACCCGGACACCTCGGAGCTCGTGCTCACCGCGCTGCACCACGGCGTCACGGTCGAGCAGGTGCGGGCGGAGACGGGCTGGCCGCTGGAGGTGTCGGCGGACCTCATGATCACGGCCGCGCCGAGCACCACCGAGCTGGAGACGCTGCGCTCGATGCGCACCGTCGGATCGGGAGAGTCATGACGGAGGACGGCCCGGTGCGGTTGCACCACACCGACGAGGGCCCGCGCGACGCGCCGGTCCTCGTGCTGTCGGGATCGCTCGGCTCGACGCTGGAGATGTGGCGACCCCAGGTGGCGCTCCTCACCGAGCGGTTCCGGGTGATCCGCGTCGACCACCGCGGCCACGGCGGATCACCGGTGCCACCGGGCCCGTACCGGGTGGCCGACCTCGCCGGTGACGTCATCGCGCTGCTCGACGACCTGGGCCTGGAGCAGGTGGCCTGGTGCGGCCTGTCACTCGGCGGGATGGTGGGCATGTACCTGGGCTCCGAGGCCCCGGAGCGCATCACCAGCCTCACCCTGTGCTGCACGTCGTCGCACTTCCCGGACTCGTCGGTGTGGGCGGAGCGGATCAAGGCCGTCGCCGACGGCGGCACGGCCCCGATCGCCCCCACGGTCGTCTCGCGGTGGTTCACGCCGGACTGGGCGGCGGAGCACCCGGACGTCGTCGCGGAGGCGGCGGCGATGGTCGCCGGCACCTCGGACGAGGGCTACCTGGCCAGCTGCCAGGCGCTGGAGGTCTGGGACCACCGCGACCGGCTGCCCGCGATCTCCGCGCCCACGCTCGTGATCGCCGGCTCCGCCGACCTGTCCACCCCCGTCGAACCCCACGCCCGCACGATCGCCGACGCCATCCCGGGTGCCCGGCTGGAAGTGCTCGAGGGCGCCCACCTCGCCACCATCGAACGGGCCGACGAGGCCACGGCACTGATCGCCGAGCACGCCGGCCGCTGACGCGGGGCCATCCGCCGCCGGCCGGATGCTCGCCCGACGGTTCTACGGAGCCGTTTCCGTCCAGGTGACCGGCAGTTCGTGGACGCCGTAGATGTTCATGTCGGTCTTGAGCTTCACCTCGCCTGCGGGGACGGCGAGCTCGAGGGTCGGGAAACGACGCAGCAGTCCCGCGAAACCGGCGCGCATCTCGATGCGGGCCAGTTGCTGGCCGAGGCACTGGTGGATGCCGTGGCCGAAGGAGAGGTGACCGCGGGCCTTGCGGTGGACGTCCAGCGTGTCGGGGTTGTCGAAGCGCAACGGGTCGCGGTTGGCCGCCAGCAGCGAGACGATGACGGTCGATCCCTCGGGGATGGTCTCGCCGCCGAGTTCGATGTCCTCCGTCGCATAGCGGAAGAAGATGTCGGCGATGGACAGATAGCGCAGGAGCTCCTCGACGGCATCGGGCAGCAGATCCGGGTCGGCACGCAGTTCGGCCAGCTGCTCGGGGTGCTCCAGGAGCGCGAACGTGCCCAGTGCCAGCATGTTGGCGGTGGTCTCGTGGCCCGCGAGCAGCAGCAGGAAGGCGATGCCGGTCAGTTCCTCGATGGTGAGGTCGTCATGGCGGGCCAGGTCGGACAGGATGTCCTCGCCGGGGACGGCGCGTTTGCGCGTGACCAGTTCGGAGAGGTACGTGCTCAGTTCGGTGTACGCGGCGATCTTCTCCTCGAGCTTCTGGTCCCTGACCAGGAACTTCGCCGAGTTGGCCTGGAAGTTCTCCCGGTCCGCGTAGGGGACGCCGAGCAGTTCGCAGATCACCAGCGATGGCACCGGGAGCGCGAACTCCCTGACCAGATCGACCGGCGGTGTGAGGCGCGCCAGTTCGTCCAACTGCCGCTCGACGATGTCGATGATGTGTTCTTCGAGCTGCTTCATGCGTTTGACGGTGAACGCGCCGGTGAGCTTGCGCCGCAGCCTGGTGTGGTCCGGCGGGTCCATGGCGATGAACATGCCCGGCGGCTGCGGGGACGGTTCGGTGGCGGCGGGCATGCCGGGGGTCTCGTAGGGAATGTGGAGAATGCCGATGTCCTGCCGCGAGCTGAACCGGGTGTCGGCCATGAGCCGGCGCACCGCGTCGTAGCCGGTGACGAGCCAGCCCTGGTGACCGTCGGGGAAGACCATGGGACTGACGGGGCGAGCCTCGCGCAGCAGGGTGATCTGGCGCGGCGGGTCGAAGGGGCCAGCGTCGCGCTCCATGGGGAGGCCGTCCGGGATGGGAACAGTGCGAGTCATCGGATTCCTTTCGTGGTGGTGGCGGACGTGGATCAGGACCGTCGGATCGTGATGCCGCCGAACGAGGTGCGTGCGCGCACCTCGACGGTCTCGTCGGACTCCTCGGGGCCGGTGGTGCTCTCCAGCAGGTTGTGCACCTGCCCGAACTCGGTGTTCACGTCCAGCCGGGCGGCGGTGCCCTCGGCGATGCCGATTTCCAGGTCGCCCATCGCGGTCGCGAGCTCGACCGAGCCACGGGCCACCTCGCCGAGGCGGATGCTGCCGTTGGACGTCTTCGCGTCGACACCCGCGCCGGCCCGGTCGACGGAGATGTCGCCGTTCGCCGAGCGCACCCGTACGGCGCCGGTGGCTGCGGCGATCGTGGTGTCGCCGTTGGAGTTCTTGACGGCCACGGAGCCCTCGGTCTCGCCGATGCGGATCTTCCCGGAGCCGGTGTGGATCTCGGCGTCGCCCGCCACGCCGTCCGCGGTGACGTGACCGGCCGCGGTGTCCACCCGCAACGGACCGGTCCGCTCGAGCCGGGCGTTCCCGGCGGAGGTCTTGAAGCTGAACTCCCCGAGCCGGCCCGTGCCGCTGAGGTCCCCCACCTGCACCTCACCGGACACCTGCGAACCGGTGGGCAGGCCGATGGACACCTCCACCGACCTGGTCTTGCGGGAGAAGTCGAAAGCGCGCGCTTTCGGTCCTGTGACCTGGAGGCGGCCGTTCGTGTAGTCGACGCGGACGCGGCGGGCAGCCTCCACGTCGGACTCGTCGGACTCGTCGCTCGGGCGCACGTCGACGGTGGTGTCGGCCCGGTCGCTCGCGGTGATCCGCACATTGCCGACGCCCAGCTCGAGCGTCACGGAAATCGGTTCGGGTGTCTCGAAATCGGGCATGGCTGTCCCCTCATCGTGGGTCGGTGATGCGTCCCCGCAGGTCGGGGACGTGAAGTGGTGGAAAGCGGTGCGGTCAGCGCACCCAGCCGGTGAGGCGCTGCTGGCCCCGCCTGCCGCTGCCGCGCTGCTCGGGGCGCTGGTCGCCTTCGGAGCGCGCCACGGCGACCGACGCCGCACGGACCAGCCAGGCGTTGACCGAGCGGCCCTCCCTGGTGGCGGCCTCCTCGACCGCGGCCTTGAGCTGCTCCGGGAGGCGCACGTTGATCCGCGAGCTCGGGCCGTCCTCGGGGATCAGGGGACCGCCGTCCGCCGGTGCCGGATCGGCCTCGGCCGCGCCCCCGACCGGCTCGGCCGGCGATGCGGTCACGACGAAGTGCGGGTCGCGCCCGCGCAGGCGCAGCTCCACCGAACCCGGGGCCAGGTCCCGGGTGATCTCGTCCGCGGCGGCGGACAGCGCGTCCAGCAGCGTCATCCGGATCGCCGACTCGAGCGACCCGCTCAGGCGCTCGACCAACGCACGCGTCTCGTCACCGCCGGCTTCGGCGAGCGTGGCGAACTCGCGCCCGAGGTTGCTCACGTAGGTGGTCAAGTCCATGGTGCCATCATGGCATCAAGATGGTGCCAACACAAGCGATCATGGCTCAGGAGTGGTGCCATGTGGCACCACACCCGGTCAGAGTTGGTTCTCGCCGCCGTCGACGTAGATGTTGGCGCCGAGGATGAAGCTGCTCTGGTCCGAAGCGGGGAAGGCCACGGCGGCGGCCTTCGGCAACAACCACAGCCCAGGTGGTGGCCACCGCACTCCTCAACGGCACGGTCCAGGCCACCACCCGCACCGACTGCCCTTCCGGATGCCTGGGCGTCCAGGGCTCACTGGTGTCCGGCGACCTCGGCCTCCCCGCACGTGACGCGCTGATCGAGTGGCGGAACGACGCACGCCTACGCCTCGAGGAACGCTTCCAGCGGGCCGTCGACGAGGGCGACCTCCAGGAAGTCGCCGACACGGCACTGCGCAGCCGGCCACCGGCCTGAGACTCGACATCAGATGTGAGACCACGGGGGCGTGTCAGCACTGAAGCACCGGCACCGGCGTGTCCGCTGTCGGAAATGCGGTCATCCCCACATCCAGCTGCGTTGCAAAGTAATACTCAGAAGCTATGTTTAAAAACAGAACCTAGAATCCTACCTAGAGAAGAGGACCGTGTCCACCCAGACCCCGCAGCCGGGTAGTCGTGTTCGACAGTGCCGACCCCGACTTCTTCCTGGCGCACTACGACATCACCTGGGACCCGGCGGACACCATCTCGATGCCGACCGATGGACCGACCGGCATGCACCCCTGGCTCGACGCGCTGGCGCGGCTGAGCAGGGCGCCGGTCGTCTCCATCGCGAAGGTCCAGGGCCGGGCCCGCGGCGCGGGCAGCGAGTTCGTTCTCGCCTGCGACATGCGGTTCGCCAGCCACGAGCGCGCGGTGCTCGCCCAGCTCGAGGTGGGCCTGGGTCTCGTGCCGGGGGGCGGCCCGATGCACCGCCTGCCCTACCTCATCGGCCGCGGCCGGGCCCTCGAGATCCTGCTGGCCAGCAACGACTTCAACGGTGAGCTCGCCGAGCGCTACGGCTACGTCAACCGCGCCGTGCCGGAGGCGGAGATCGACGAGTTCGTCGACACCATCGCCGACCGCATCGCCTCGTTCGACAAATCCGCGCTCGCCGAGACCAAGCATCATGTGGACGAGGTCACTCTCGCCGACTACTCACTGATGCCCGCCGCGCTGGACGAGTTCTGGCGCTCGGTGGCCCGCGAGGGTGCCCTGCGGCGCCTCGGCCAGGCGATCAAGGACGGCTTGCAGAGCCGCAGCGAGGTGGAGCTCGACATGGGCAACTACCTCGCCGGTCTCGACGCGGCAAGCTCCGGGAAATGACGTCTGTCCTTCCTCAAACACCCCTCGGGCAGACCCTGACGGTGCCCGAGGAGCGAGGGACCCGCTCGTCTCCGGCAGCGCCAGCTCGACGCCTGGACGTGCGACGCCCGCCTGCCCACCGTCGCGGACGCCCAGGAGCTTGAACGGGGCGGCCTGATCGGCGACGAGGATGTCGCGGTGATCCCGGTGACGTACCAGGACTCCTCCGAGCCCAGGTGCACGGCCGCGTGGCTGACGTCGATGGCCTCCAGCCACGGCACGGCAGCGCGTTCATCCCCCGCAGCACCTCCGCTGCCTGTTCACCGGTGGCGCCCTGGACGCTACCGGTGAACAGCGGGTACATCGCGTCTCCGGCGATCATCGACGTGTCCAGGCCGCACGGATCGGTCGTGTCCGGCGGGCGGTGAGCACTCACCGGGGGAACACGGGCTGGTCGCGATGACTTCCCGGCCGGAGGGCGCGTGCTGGGCGCGGTCGGCGCTGTAGCGGTGGGGCCGCCGCTGCGCATGATCTCCCGTGTGACGGTCGAGGTCGGGCGGTCGAGGCGGCTGGCGATCTCCGCGTGGGCGAGGCCGTCGGCCAGTCCCAGGGTGATCTACTGGCGTTGCAAGCCGCAGCGACGCATCCGGACCGCGAAGAGCCCGGTCCGGATGCCTCGCGCGATCGTGGTGATGATTTGCCCGGCCAGGTCCTCCTACGTCCTTCCGCTGTTTCGAGCCCAGCTGCTCATCGCTGGTCCTTCCTTCCCTCCAGCGTCCGTCCGGCTCGTTGGGGTGCGTACCTATGCGATCAGCCGTCCGTTCGAACCGGCGGCCCGTCAGCGCCCTGTGCCGGGATGACGGCCTCGAGCTCCTGAGCCCTCGGGCTCGCCGCCTCCCCGCCCGGTTCTGCAGCAGGTGCAGCCGCCCGATCGGCAGCGCGTGCCGAGTCAACTCGGCACTTCCTCCCGTCGCCGGTCATCGCCGGCGGTGGCGGGGATGGCGTTGTCGATGAGGACGGCGGCGATGGCGGCGGCGGTGGGGAAGGCGTCGGCGTTGAGGACCCGGGTGCGGGCCGCGGCCCCGTCGATGAGCAGCGCGAGCTGCTCGCCGAGCTGCACCGGCTGCTCCACGGCCACCAGCCGCAGCCCCTCCGCCCGGCTCGCCCGCACCCAGCCGTCGAACGCCGCCAGCATCCCCTGCACCCGGGACAGCTCCCGGCGACCGAACCAGGGCGC
>NZ_JAAXKY010000177.1 GCF_012911925.1 Pseudonocardia xinjiangensis
GGCGTCGCGCGTGGCCGACCACCTCGGCAGACCCGTGGAGTTCACCGACCCGATCACGGGCGAGGTCGAGTCGGTGCCGGTGGGTTCCACCGGCCCGATCCCCCAACTGCCCGCCGAAGCGGCCGGGCCCACGCCATGGGCCACCGGGTTCACCATCGCCGCGTTCGCCGCGGTGCTCGCCGCGTTCGCCGACATCGCGCTCAGCCGGGCGTTCGCCGAGGCGTTCGGCCTGCTCTGGGTGCCGGCGAACCTGCTCGTCGGGCTCGGCCTCGCGCCGTCGCTCTACCTGCTGCGGAACACGCCGCTCTGGCGCTGGCCGGCGCTGGGAGCCGCGGCGGGACTCGCCGCGGCGTGGGTGGTGCTGCTCCTGGGCCTGCTGGGCTAGCCGGCCCAGGAGGCCCAGGAGGAGGCCCAGCGGGTCAGCGCTGGCCGCGCACGCCCAGCAGGACCTCGTCCCACGACGGCATCACCGGCTTGCCCTTCTTGGTGCGCCGGTTGGCCGCGGGCTGCTGCTCGGGAGCGGGCTGCTGCTCGTCGGCCGTCGCCTCGGCGGCGGGTCGTTCCGAAGCCTGCTCGCTCGCCGCCGGGGCAGCAG
Organism: Pseudonocardia xinjiangensis; assembly: GCF_012911925.1. Lineage (GTDB taxonomy): Bacteria > Actinomycetota > Actinomycetes > Mycobacteriales > Pseudonocardiaceae > Pseudonocardia > Pseudonocardia xinjiangensis. Next base: position 596 of record NZ_JAAXKY010000177.1, read on the forward strand.
GGGTCTCCTTCGCGGCCGGGGCGGCAGGCTGCTGCTCGCGCTCGGGAGCCGCGGGCGGGCTGGTCCGGGGCTCGGGCGGGGCCTGGCGCTGCGCGGGCGGCCCGGAACGCCGAGGCTCCGGTGCGGTGCGCGCGGAGCGCTCCGCCACCCGCGGCGGCTCGGGGGAGGGCGAGTGCTCGCGTCCGGCGTCGATCCGCCCGCCACGCACGTTGTCGGAGGCCGCGGCCCGCAGCTCCTCCGGGCGGTCGGGCGTCGGCGCCGCAGCGGGCTCCTCGGTGCGTCCGATCTCGATGACCGGCCCGACGGTGCGAAGTGGCCTCGCCGGCAGTCCTTCGACGAGGTCGCTGGCGTGCTCGTCGATCGCGGTGACGGTGCCGCCGTTGGCGCCCGGCTGGAACGTCCAGTGCGCCCGGTTGTCGGACCTGCCCGCACGCCACGACAGCGCGACGACCCAGCGGCCGTCCTCGCCCTTCCAGGAGTCCCACTCGGCCTCGCCGTACTCCTGGCCGCGGAGACCGAAGGTGTGGGCGACCACGTCTCCGAGCATCCGGGTGTCGGGTCCGTCGGCGCGCACCGGATGGGCACGCTGGGCCACCTCTGCCGTGCGGGTGCGTTCGAGCAGCACCGGATAGGCGAAGCGTTCGATCTTCTGCAGTGGCACGCCTGCCGCCGCGGCGACCTGCTCCACGGACGCTCCGGCGCGGATGCGGGCCTGGATCTCACGTGGGCGCAACTGACTCTCCAACTCGATCGCAATCTGTCCGAGCCGGGACAGGTCTCCCCGCGCAGCAGCACGCAGCTGCTCGTCGGCCACCACAGAGAAGCGCTCGTGACGCTCGGGATCCTCGAGAACGACGGAGATCTCACCGCCACCCTCGGTGATCCCGACGACCCGCAGCGCCCGCATCGGCGGCCTCCCCGCTCTCGTACTCCCCGTCTGGGTGACGGTAGTTGCCAAATCGCAACCTGCCGCGGAGGCGCGCCGGGCCCGGTGGACGTCGTCCCACGTCGTTGCCGCCCCCGGTCAGCGCACCCCGCGCCGCGCAGCATCGCACGTTTCGGCCGTTTGGAGCAGTGTGGGAAGGTAACAGTTGTAACTACGCAGCGTTACCAATACTGCTCATACCACGACGCGAGCGGTGGACGCCCGTCAGGATGTCTGGTCCACGACCCAGTCGATGCAGGCCGTGAGGGCCTGCACGTCGTCGGGGTCGACGGCCGGGAACATGCCGATGCGCAGCTGGTTGCGGCCCAGCTTGCGGTACGGCTCCGTGTCGAGGATCCCGTTCGCACGCAGCGTCTTCGCCACCGCGGCGGCGTCCACGGAGTCGGCGAAGTCGATCGTGCCGACCACCTGCGACCGGTGGGCGGGATCCGTGACGAACGGGGTGGCGAACTGCGACTTCTCGGCCCACTCGTAGAGCCGGGCCGACGAGTCGGCGGTGCGGGCGACGCAGGCGTCCAGGCCGCCGAGTCCGAGCATCCAGTCGATCTGCTCGGCCATGAGGAACAGCGTGGCGACGGCGGGCGTGTTGTAGGTCTGGTCCTTGACCGAGTTGTCGACGGCCGTGGCGAGCGACAGGAACGGCGGGATCCAGCGGTCGGACGCCGCCAGCTCGGCCACGCGGGCGAGGGCGGCCGGGCTCATCAGCGCGATCCACAGGCCGCCGTCGGAGGCGAAGCCCTTCTGGGGCGCGAAGTAGTACGCATCGGCCTGGCGGATGTCGACGGGCAGGCCGCCGGCGGCGGACGTGGCGTCGATCACGACGAGCTGGCCGTCGGTCGCGGCCTCCGGGCGCACCACCGGCACCGCGACGCCCGTGGAGGTCTCGTTGTGGGCCCAGGCGAGTACGTCGCAGGTGGGGTCCGAGGCGGGGGCCGGGGCGCTGCCCGCGTCTGCCTTGATCACCACCGGGTCGGCGAGGAAGGGCGCCCCGCGGGTGGAGTCGGCGAACTTGGACGAGAACTCGCCGTAGGACAGGTGGAGGGCGCGGTCGCGCACCAGGCCGAACGCCGCGGCGTCCCAGAACGCCGTGGACCCGCCGTTGCCGAGAACGACCTCGTACCCCTCGGGCAGCGAGAAGAGTTCGGCTAGTCCGGAACGCAGCCGGCCGACCAGTGACTTCACCGGCTTCTGGCGGTGCGACGTGCCCATCACGGCGGCGCCTGCGTCGGCGAGCGCGGCGAGCTGCTCCGGGCGGACCTTGGACGGTCCGCAGCCGAAGTGCCCGTCGGCAGGCTTGAGGTCGGCGGGAATCTGCAGGTCACTGGAGGTCGAAGCGGTCACGGACTCCAGTGTCGCAGCCATCGGCGCGGAGAAACCGGTGTGGGGCGTCACCGTCACCCAGCCGCGGGGTCCGCTACGGGCCGGGCCGATCTACGCGTTCGCCCGCGTTCTGGACAGCTCATCCGTCCCGCGGTAGGTGCGGCGGTAGGCCAGCGGTGCCACGCCGATCGCCGAGTGCAGGTGCTGGCGCAGCGACGTGGTGGTGCCGAACCCCGCGTCCGCCGCGATGCGCTCCACCGGGAGATCGGTGCTCTCCAGCAGCCGCCGCGCCAGCGCCACCCGTTGCGTCGTCAGCCAGCGTGCCGGGCTGAGCCCGGTCTCGTCGCGGAACCGGCGGGTGAACGTCCGCACGCTCATGGACGCGTGCGCGGCCAGGTCGGCGAGGGTCAACGGCCGGTCGATGCGCTCCAGCGCCCAGGCCCTGGTGGGCGCGGTGCCCGGGCCGGCGGGGTCGGGGATCGGCTCCATGAACTGGGACTGCCCGCCGTCGCGCCACGGTGCCACCACGCTGCGCCGGGCCACGCGGTTGGCCACCGCGGCGCCGTGGTCGCGCCGGACGAGGTGCAGGCACAGGTCGATCCCGGCCGCGTTTCCTGCCGAGGTCAGCACGTCGCCGTCGTCGACGTAGAGGACGTCGGGGTCGAGCAGCACCGCCGGGAACAGGGCCCGGAACGCCGCGGCGTGCATCCAGTGGGTGGTGGCGGGCCGGTGGTCCAGCAGTCCGCCTGCTGCCAGCACGAACGCACCGGTGCAGATGGACACCATGCGCGTGTCGAGCCCGTGCAGGGCGGCGGCCAGCTCGGGCTCGAGCTCGCCGCGCTCCTTCGCGGAGCCGCCGTAGATCCCCGGGACGATGACCGTGCCCGCCGTGCGCAGGATCGATGCGTCGTGGTCGGGCAGCACCTGGTAGCCGGCGGAGGTGCGGACCGGTCCGCCGTCCAGTGTCGCCACGCGGACCCGGTAGAGCGGCCGCTCGTCGTCGTCGACGGCTCCCCCGAGGAACCGGTGCGGCAGGCCGAGCTCGAACGCGACGACGGTCGGCAGCGCGAGCACCGCGACCTCGTGGACGGACATGGCCGAATCCTTTCACATGATGGCCTTCGGGCCACTGTTGTCCTGCATACCGATCTACGATGCTGGCTTCTCGTGACCGAAGTCAGCACGCCGATGCGCACCCGGCCCGCCCGTCGCATCCATCCCGCCTGGTGGGCGGCGGCCGTCACGTTCCTGGCGCTCGTCGGCGCGGCAGGCTTCCGCGCCGTTCCGGGCGTGCTGATGGACCCGTTGCACGACGAGTTCGGCTGGTCGATCTCGACGATCTCGCTCGCCACCGCCGTGAACATGGCTCTGTACGGCCTGACGGCTCCGTTCGCCGCCGCGTTGATGGAGCGGTTCGGCATCCGCTACGTCGTCACGGCGGCGCTGGTGGTGGTGGCCGCGGGTAGCGGCCTCACCGTGTTCATGACGGCGAGCTGGCAGCTCGTCCTGTGCTGGGGCGTGCTCGTCGGGCTGGGCACGGGCTCGATGGCGCTCGCGCTCGTCGCGACCGTCACCGGACGCTGGTTCGTCGCCCGCCGAGGGCTCGTCTCCGGTGTGCTGACGGCGGGCGGCGCCGCGGGTGGCCTGGTGTTCCTCCCGCTCGTGTCGCAGCTCGCCGCGGCGCACGGCTGGCGGCCTGCCGCTCTCGCCGTGGCGGTCGCGGCGCTCGCCGTCGCGCCGTTCGTGCTCTGGCTGCTGCGCGACCGTCCCCGCGACATCGGCGTGACGCCCTACGGCGGTACCGACGCCGACGACGTGGAGCCGGTGCGGACGGGCGCGGCACGCATCGCGCTGCGGGCGCTGGGCACCGCGGCCAGGACGGGCCCGTTCTGGTACCTCGCCGCGGGGATGATGATCTGCGGCGCCACCACGATGGGGCTGATCCAGCCGCACTTCATCCCCGCCGCCCACGACCACGGCATGCCCCCGACGACGGCGGCGGGACTGCTCGCGCTGGTCGGGATCTTCGACGTGGCCGGCACGATCGCCTCGGGCTGGCTCACCGACCGCGTCGACCCTCGGCTGCTGCTGCTCGCCTACTACGTGCTGCGCGGGCTCTCACTGCTCGCTCTGCCGTGGCTGTTCGGGCCGCACATCGAGGCCAACATGCTGGCGTTCATCGTGTTCTACGGGCTGGACTGGGTGGCGACGATCCCGCCGACGATGGCGCTGTGCCGGGAGCTCTTCGGGGCCGCCGCGCCCGTCGTCTTCGGCTGGGTGTTCGCCTCCCACCAGGTGGGCGCGGCCCTGATGGCGTTCGGGGCCGGCATCGTCCGGGACGAGCTGGGCACCTACGACACGGCCTGGTACGCCGGTGGGGCGCTGGCCGTGGTGGCCGGCGTGCTCTCGCTGCTGGTCCGGCGCGTGCGGGTGCCAGCCCCGGTGTGACCCGGGGCCGGCCCGACGCGCTCAGCCGTGGTTGATCTCGTCCCAGCCCTCGACCGCGGAGGGCATGCGCGGGCCGGGACCGATGTACTGCGCGGACGGGCGCACGAGCTTGTTCTCCCGTTTCTGCTCCAGGATGTGCGCCGACCAGCCCGCCGTGCGGGCGCTGGTGAACATCGCCGGCATCATGTGCGGCGGAACCTCGGCGAAGTCCAGGATCACGGCGGCCCAGAACTCGACGTTCGTCTCGATGGGGTGGTCGGGACGGCGGGAGCGGAGCTCGGCCAGTGCCGCCTGCTCCAGCGCCGCGGCCACCTCGTACCGCGGAGCCTTCAGCTCCTGGCAGGTGCGGCGCAGCACGCGGGCCCGCGGATCCTCGGCCCGGTAGACCCGGTGCCCGAAGCCCATGAGCTTCTCCTTGCGGTCGAGGATGCCTGTGACCAGCGCCTCGGGGTCGCCGGACCGCTCCACCGCCTCGAGCATCGGCAGCACCCGCGCAGGCGCGCCGCCGTGCAGGGGCCCGGACATCGCGCCGATCGCGCCGGACAGGGACGCCGCGACGTCGGCACCGGTGGACGCGATGACCCGCGCGGTGAAGGTGGAGGCGTTCATGCCGTGCTCGGCCGCCGACACCCAGTACGCGTCCACCGCCTTGATGTGCGCAGGGTCCGGCTCGCCGCGCCAGCGCGTCATGAAGCGCTCGGTGATAGTGGTGCACTGGTCGATGCGCGACTGCGGCACCGCGGGGATGCCGATTCCACGGGCGGACTGCGCCACGTAGGACAGCGCCATCACCGACGCCCGCGCGAGCTGCTCGCGGGCCTCGTCCTCGGCGATGTCGAGCAGTGGCCGGTAGCCCCAGTACGGGGCCAGCATCGCGAGCGCGGCCTGCACGTCGACGCGGACGTCACCGGTGTGCACCGGGATGGGGAACGACTCGGCGGGCGGCAGTCCCGGGCCGAACCGGCCGTCGACGAGCAGGGCCCACACGTTGCCGAAGGTCACCTTGCCGACGAGGTCCTCGATGTCGACGCCGCGGTAGCGCAGGGCTCCGCCGTCCTTGTCTGGCTCGGCGATCTCCGTGCGGAACGCCACGTGGCCCTCGAGTCCCGACTTGAAACCCGGCGGTGGCGGGGGTACCACGTGCTCTGTGCTCCCCGCCGGTTCCGCGGCGGTGGTGCCCGGAGGGGTGGTGCCCAAGGGGGTTGGTGTGGTGGTCACCGCGGGTCTCCTCGTCGTGGTCCCGACACAGGTCACCGGCCGCAGGCACCGGTGGCGTCGTTGGCCGGGCTTCGGTGGACCGCCCGGAGGAGTGCGCCCGGGTCGGGCCGCCGACCACGGCCGTCGGTGACGGTCGACGTGGCTGGCGTCACCATGCCTTCGTGGACCCGTGGTGGCAACGGGGGAGCAGGGTGGCATCGGTCACCGGATCTTTCGGACCAAACCGCCCCGCCATAGCGTGAGGAGCGGCAACCCGGGGAGGCGTGTCATGGCGGAGCGGCTGGCGACGATGCGGGTGGACTACGACTGCGAGGGGTTCGACATCGACGCGCTGGCTCCGACATGGCACGAACAGCTGGCCCGCTGGCTCGTCGAGGCGGAGGCCGCCGGCGTGCCCGAGGCCAACGCGATGGTGCTGGCCACGGCGGGGCAGGACGCCCGGCCGTCGTCGCGAACGGTGCTGTGCAAGGGCGTGGACGCCCGCGGCGTGGTGTTCTACACCAACTACACCTCGGCCAAGAGCCACGACCTGCGGGCGAGCCGCTACGCGTCGGTCACCTTCCCCTGGTACGGGATGCACCGGCAGGTGCACCTCCGTGGCCCGGTCGAGCTCGTGTCGGCGGAGGAGACGCGCAGCTACTGGGCCACCCGGCCCCGCGGTTCCCAGCTCGGTGCGTGGGCGTCGGCGCAGTCGGCGGTCGTGCGCGACCGGCGGTCCCTCGACGACGCGCTCGAGGCCGTGACGCGGCGGTTCGCCGACGAGGACGTGGTGCCCGCGCCACCGCACTGGGGTGGCTGGCGCCTCACCCCGGAGCAGGTGGAGTTCTGGCAGGGCCGCGCCAACCGCATGCACGACCGGCTGCGGTTCGAGGTCGACGGACACGACCGCAGCTGGACGGTCAGCCGCCTCGCCCCCTGACGCGGTCGCGCCGCGGCCGACCGTGATTCTCGGCACTCACCGCCGGGTGCCGGGTGGCGCCTGCGGATCCCCTGGCTTCTGTCATGCCGAGGTGGCGGCGGTCCACAGCCGGTGATCGGGCGCACAGCCGCCCCGGGGACCCCACGCGGAGCCCATGAATCTCCCATCTCGAGGTGGTAGGGGTATCTCCGTGATGTCCGGTCCGGAGGAACCCACCCGCCCGAGCCGGCTGGGGCCGGAACCGCCCACCACGCGGATCCCCTCGGGGCCGGACGCTCCGACCCGCCCGACCGAGCGCGGTTCGCCGTCCGTGACCCGCAGGATCGGCGGGGTCGTCCGCGGTGCCCTGGCCGACACCCGCCCGCTGCGCACCCCGGCATACCGGCGGCTCTGGCTGGCCGGCGTGGTCACCGTGGTCGGCTCCCAGCTGTCGGTGGTGGCCGTCCCGACGCAGATCTACCAGCTCACCGGCTCGTCCGCATACGTCGGCCTGACCGGGCTGTTCGGGCTCGTGCCACTGGTCGTGTTCGGGCTGTGGGGCGGCGCCATCGCCGACGTGATGGACCGGCGCCTGTTGCTCCTCCTCTCCGGAGGGGGGATCGCGCTGTCGTCGCTGGCGCTGTGGGTCACCGCCGCGAGCGGCGTCGGTGGCGTGTGGAGCGTGCTGGTGCTCTTCGCCGTGCAGACCGCGCTCCTCGCGATCAACCAGCCCACCCGCAACGCGGTGATCCCCCGCCTCCTGCCGCCGGGGCAGCTACCCGCCGCCAACGCGCTCAACATGACGGTGCAGCAGGTCGGGGCCATCGCCGGGCCGCTGCTGGCCGGGGTCCTGATCCCGGTGGTGGGGTTGCCGACGCTCTACCTCGTCGACGCCATCGCCCTGCTCGCCACCCTGTGGGCGACGTGGCGGCTCCCGGCGCTGCCGCCGGAGTCGGCCGTCAACCGCCGCGCCGGAGCGCGCCAGGTCATCGAGGGGTTCCGCTACGTCGCCCTGCACAAGGTGCTGCTGGTGTCGTTCCTCATCGACGTCGTGGCCATGGGCTTCGGCATGCCGCGGGTGGTGTTCCCGGAGATGGCGCACACGGTGTTCGGGGATCCGATCGCCGGGGGCCCGGCGCTCGGGTTGCTGTTCGCCGCGATCCCCATCGGGATGGTGGTCGCCGGGCTGTTCTCCGGGTGGCTCACCCGGGTGCGGCGGCAGGGAGTGGCGGTCACCTTCGCCGTCTGCACGTGGGGTGTCGGCATCGCCCTGTTCGGGCTGTCCGGCTCGCTGTGGCTCGCGGTGCTGTTCCTGGCCCTCGCGGGTGCGGGGGACATGGTGAGCTCCGCGTTCCGGAACTCGATGCTGCAGACCGTCGCCACCGACGAGATGCGCGGTCGCATGCAGGGGGTGTTCACGGTGGTCGTGGTGGGTGGCCCCCGGATCGCGGACCTCTGGCACGGCCCGGCGGCGGACGCGATCGGCCCGTCGGCTGCAGCCGCGGTGGGTGGCTTCGCCGTGATCGTGGGCGCGATCGTCGTCGTGGCCGTGTTCTCCGTGTTCTGGCGCTACCAGGCGCCGGCAGCCGCCGAGTGACCGCCGTAGGCCGTGTGACGGCCAGATCTCGATCGTGACAATCCGGACGATCAGCAGGTGACGTAGGCGGCGTCACCCGTCACCATCAGGCCATGACTGATGTGAGCACGGTCACCGGACAGCCGCCGCTGAAGCGGGCGATCGGACCGAAGCTGCTGCTGTTCTTCGTGATCGGCGACATCCTGGGCACCGGCATCTACGCCCTCACCGGCTCGGTGGCCGGCGTGATCGGGGGCGCGCTGTGGGTGCCGTTCCTGCTCGCGTTCATCGTCGCCTTCATCACGGCCTTCAGCTACCTCGAACTGGTCGGCAAGTACCCGCGGGCAGCAGGTGCCGCGCTCTACACGCACAAGGCGTTCGGCATCAACTTCCTGACCTTCATGGTCACGTTCACGGTGATGGCGTCCGGGGTGACCTCGGCCGCCACCGCAGCGAAGGCGTTCGGCGACACCTACCTGCGGCAGTTCATCGAGCTGCCCACCTGGGCGGTCGCCGCGGCCTTCATCGCCGGCCTCGCCCTGATCAACTTCCGCGGCGTGGGGGAGTCGGTCAAGGCCAACGTGGTGCTCACCATCATCGAACTGTCGGGCCTGCTGCTCATCATCGGTGTGGGTCTCTACGCGGTGGCGGGTGGCGCGGGGGAGCCGTCCCGGCTGCTGGAGATCAACACCGGGGAGACCACGGCGTTCGTCGCGATCACCGCGGCCACGTCGCTGGCGTTCTTCGCGATGGTCGGGTTCGAGGACTCAGTCAACATGGCCGAGGAGTGCCGCAACCCGGCGAAGATCTTCCCGCGGGCGATGCTGCTCGGGATGGGCGTCGCCGCCGCCATCTACGTGATCATCGCGGTGCTGTCCTCGATGCTGGTGCCGGCCGACGACCTCGCCGCGGCGAAGAGCAGCGCCCTGTTCCGCGTGCTCGAGGTGGGGGCGCCCGGGTTCCCGCTCGGCCTGTTCGCGGTGATCGGCCTGTTCGCCGTGGTGAACTCCGCACTGATCAACATGCTGATGGCGAGCCGGCTGCTCTACGGCATGTCGAACGAGCGGATCCTCCCACCGGTGCTCGGCCGGGTCCACGAGGGCCGCCGGACTCCGTGGGTCGCGATCGTCTTCACCAGCGTGATCGCGATCATCCTGGTGGCGGCCGTCGACATCACGGCGCTGGGCGGCACCACGGCCCTGCTGCTGCTGGCCGTCTTCACCGTCGTCAACATCGCGGTGCTCGTGCTCCGCCGCCGTGACCCCGTCGAGCACGCGCACTTCCGGGCGCCGTCGTGGACGCCCTACGTCGGCATCGTGCTCTGCGGCTTCCTCGCCACCCCGCTGTCCGGCCGGCCGTTGCAGCAGTTCGCGCTCGCTGGGATCCTGTTGCTGGTCGGCGCAGGGCTGTGGGTCATCAACTATTTCATCGTCGGCAAGGTGGATGTCGACCCTGAACAGCTCACCAAGAGCTGAGCGCCCCACGTCACATGCTCTGGCGGGCGCGGTCGGCGGGCCGAGCACTAGCGTTGCGGCCAACCACGAAAACGAAGAGTGCGAGGGAACCTCCACATGGCCGACGAGACCACGAGCGCTGTCCTGCACCACCCCGGTGGCGAGTACGAGATGGCGATTCAGGACGCCAGCGAAGGCGCTTCTGCCTTCGACATCTCCAAGCTGCTGCCTTCGACGGGGCTGGTCACGCTCGATTCCGGCTTCGGCAACACCGCCGCGTGCAGTTCGGCGATCACCTACATCGACGGTGACGCCGGGATCCTGCGCTACCGCGGCTACCCCATCGACCAGCTCGCCGAGAGCTCGACGTTCCTGGAGACCAGCTACCTGCTGATCTACGGGGAGCTGCCGTCGCAGACCGAGCTCGACGCCTTCACCAACAAGATCAGTCGCCACACCCTGCTGCACGAGGACCTCAAACGGTTCTTCGACGGCTTCCCCCGCGATGCGCACCCGATGCCGGTGCTCTCGAGCGCCGTCAGTGCACTGTCCACCTTCTACCAGGACAGCCTCGACCCCTTCGACGAGGACGCCGTCGAGCTGTCGACGGTCCGGCTCCTGGCCAAGGTGCCCACCATCGCGGCCTACGCCTACAAGAAGTCCATCGGGCAGCCGTTCCTCTACCCGGACAACTCCCTGGGGCTCGTCGAGAACTTCCTGCGGATGACGTTCGGCTTCCCGGCCGAGCCCTACGAGATCGACCCCGACTTCGCGCGCGCCCTCGACGTGTTGCTCATCCTGCACGCCGACCACGAGCAGAACTGCTCGACGTCCACGGTCCGGATGGTGGGGTCGTCGCAGGCCAACCTGTTCGCGAGCATCTCGGCCGGCATCAACGCATTGTTCGGGCCGCTCCACGGTGGTGCGAACCAGGCGGTGCTGGAAATGTTGCAGCGCATTCGCGATGTCGAGGAGGGCAACGTCGACGCCTTCGTCGAGCGCGTCAAGAAGCGGGAGAAGGGCGCCCGCCTGATGGGCTTCGGGCACCGCGTCTACAAGAACTACGACCCGCGGGCGAAGATCGTCAAGCAGAGCGCCGACGACATCCTCAAGAAGCTCGGGGTCACCGACCAGCTCCTCGACATCGCCAAGGCCCTCGAGGAGCGCGCGCTCGCCGACGACTACTTCATCGAGCGCAAGCTCTACCCGAACGTCGACTTCTACACCGGCGTCATCTACCGGGCCATGGGCTTCCCCGTGAAGATGTTCACCGTGCTGTTCGCGCTCGGCCGGCTGCCCGGCTGGATCGCGCACTGGCGGGAGATGATCAACGACCCGACCACGAAGATCGGCCGCCCGCGCCAGCTGTACGTCGGCTCGACGGAGCGTCCGTACGTGTCGATGAACCAGCGCTGAGGTCCGTCCGTCCCGCAGCGGGGTGACATCACCGGCGTTCGCCGCCGGGGATGTCACCCCGCCTGCGTTCCGCCCCGATCGACGCGCGGGATGGGGCCACCGCCGTTAGCGTCGGCCCATGGCTGACACCGCCGTCGTCTGGTTCCGGCGTGACCTGCGGGTACGGGACCAGCCCGCCTTCCTCGCCGCCGCGGGTGCCGCGTCCCGGTCGCTCGCGCTGTTCGTGCTCGATCCCGCGTTGCTCCGGCCGTCCGGAGCGGCCCGGCGCACGTTCCTCTACCGGTCGCTGCGCGCGCTCGACGAGGCGCTGGGCGGCCGCCTGCTCGTGGTCCACGGCGACCCCGCCGAGGTCGTCCCCGCGGTCGCGGACGCCGCCGACGCGGCTTCCGTGCACATCGCCGCCGACTTCGGCCCCTACGGCACCGGCCGTGACGAGGCCGTCGAGAAGTCACTCGCGGACGCCGGCCGTGAGCTCGTCCGCACCGGCTCGCCGTACGCGGTCGCGCCGGGACGGGTGCGCAAGGACGACGGGAGCCCGTTCCGGGTCTTCACCCCGTTCCGCCGGGCCTGGACCGAGCACGGCTGGCGTCGTCCCGCCGAGACCGACGCGTCGACCGTCGCATGGCTCGACCCGGCCGCGGTGGACGGTGGCCCGCGCGCGGTCGGGATCCCGGACGACGACCCCGTGGACGCCGGGCTCCCCGACGCGGGCGAGGACGCGGCACACCGGCAGTGGACGGCGTTCCTGGCCGACGCGGTGACCACCTACGGGGACGACCGCAACCGTCCCGACAAGGAGGGCACGTCCCGGATGTCGGTGTACCTCAAGTACGGGGCGGTCCACCCCCGCACACTGCTCGCGGACCTCGCGTCCCGGCGCTCGACGTCGGCCGAGACCTACCGCACCGAGCTCGCGTGGCGCGAGTTCTACGCCGACATCCTGTTCCAACGGCCCGACTCCGCCCGCGCCAACTACGACCGGGCCTTCGACGCCCTGCCGCTCGCGTCCGGCCGCGAGGCGGAGGAGCGGTTCGACGCATGGCGCGAGGGCCGGACCGGGTTCCCGATCGTCGACGCGGGGATGCGCCAGCTCCGCGAGCAGGCGTGGATGCACAACCGGCTGCGGATGATCGTGGCGAGCTTCCTCGTCAAGGACCTGCACCTGCCCTGGTGGCGCGGCGCGCGTCACTTCATGCAGCTGCTCGTGGACGGGGACCTCGCGTCGAACCAGCACGGGTGGCAGTGGACCGCGGGAAGCGGCACCGACCCGGCGCCGTACTTCCGCATCTTCAACCCGGTGGTGCAGGGGGAGAGGTTCGACCCCGACGGCGACTACGTGCGGCGGTTCGTCCCCGAGCTGAGGGGCGTGGCGGGCAAGGCGGTGCACCAGCCGTGGGCACTCCCCGGCGGTGCGCCTGCCGGATATCCGGAGCCCATCGTCGACCACCGCGTCGAGCGGCAGGAGGCGCTCGCCCGCTACGAGCGGGTGAAGGCGCAGCGGCGCTGAGCCGCCCCACGCCCCCGATCGGGGCGTGACCTGCGCAGGAGTGACGGATTCGGCATCAGCGGGTGAGCAACGCCGACCCACGTAATTGCTCCATACGGGGGGTCGCCTTAACCTTCGGGGCACACCGACGGAGAGGGTGAGCCATGGCCGAGGAAGACGAGACGCGCCCTCGGCGGCGACGCGGGTGGCTCGGGCTGGTCGTGCTGCTGCTGGGCGTGATCATCTGGTTCGCGCGCTCCCGGCGGGGCGCCCTTGCCCCGGCCCAGCCGTGGCTGGGGGTGCAGCCGGTACCGGCC
>NZ_JAAXKY010000178.1 GCF_012911925.1 Pseudonocardia xinjiangensis
GTGGGGGGGACGTCGAAGGCGGCGAGGAGCCGTTCGCGGGGCGTGAGGTCGGTGCGGTCGAACACACCGGACAGAACGGAGGGGTCGAACCGGCGCAGGTACTCGGCGACGAGTTCGTCCTTGCCGGTGAAGTGCTGGTAGGCCGTGCGCTTGGACACCTCGGCCGCCGCGCAGAGCTGGTCCATGCCCGTGCGGTTGATGCCCTGCTCGCGGAACAGCTGCTGAGACGCGCTGAGGATGCGCTCGCGGGCGCCCCGACCGCGGCGGCGGCCCGTGGGGCCCTTCTCCAACTCCGTCATGGATCCACGGTACCTCAGCTAGGTAACGACCGGTGTACATAATTTGCACCCCGACCACCTGTCCCGTACCGTAAGCACACAGAACGGTTTACATAACGCCGTAACCCCCAGGTGCACACGGCACCACCGACCCGAGGAAGCGACTATGGGAAAGCTCGACGGCAAGGTTGCGGTCATCACCGGCGGCACCACCGGCATGGCGCTGGCCGGCGCGAAGCTGTTCGTCGACGAGGGAGCACACGTCTTCATCACCGGCCGCCGCCAGGACGCCCTGGACGAGGCCGTGAAGCAGATCGGCCGCAACGTCACCGGCGTCCAGGGCGACGCCGCCGACCTGGACGACCTGGACCGCCTGTACGAGACCGTCAAGCGGGAGAAGGGAAGCCTCGATGTGCTGTGGGCCAGCGCCGGCGGGGGCGAGCCCGCCCCGCTCGGCGAGATCACCGAGGCCCAGTTCGACACCTGGTTCGGACTCAACGCGCGCGGCACCCTGTTCACCGTCCAGAAGGCCCTCCCGCTCTTCAACGACGGCGGCTCCATCCTCATGACCGGCTCCAATGCCTCCCTCGGCGCCTTCCCCGGCTGGAGCGTCTACGCCGGCAGCAAGGCCGTCCAGCAGGCCTGGGCCCGTGTCTGGCTCAACGAACTCAAGGACCGCCGCATCCGCGTCAACGTCCTGACCCCCGGCCAGGTCGCCACCGCCAAGCAGGAAGAACTCTTCGACGAGGCCACCAAGCGCCAGTTCGAGTCCCTCATCCCCCGCGGCCAGATGGGCCGCCCCGAGGAGATCGCCACCGCTGCCCTCTTCCTCGCCTCCGACGACTCCAGCTACGTCAACGGCATGGAACTCGTCGCCGACGGCGGCACCACCGCCATCTGAACCGAACCACCACAGCCAGGGCAGGACATCTCATGAGCAATATCAGCATCATCGGCACCGGGAACATGGCCCGCACCATCGGCGCGCGGGCGATAGCGGGCGGCAACACCGTCGAAGTCATGGGCCGCGATCAGTCCAAGGCCGCTGACCTGGCCAAGGCTCTCGGCGGCGGCACCACGACGGGAGAATGGGGCACCGCCCCGGCCGGGGACATCGTCATCGTGGCCCTGTTGTACGACGGTGTCGTGCCGGCCGTCGCCCAGTACGGAGACGCTCTCGCCGGCAAGGTCATCGTCGACATCAGCAATCCCTTCAATTCCACGTTCGACGGGCTGGCCCACCGCGAGGAGACCTCGATCGCGCAGGAAGTCGCCAAGGCGGCCCCGGCCGGCGCCAGCGTGGTGAAGGCGTTCAACACCGTCTTCCGTCATGTACTGGAGAAGGGTCGGCCGGACGTCTTCATCGCTGGTGATGATGCGCAGGCCAAGGCAAGTGTGGAGGCGTTCATCGAGAGCCTCGGGCTGCGCCCGCTGGACGTCGGCGGCCTGAAAATGGCGCACTGGCTGGAAGGAGCGGGCGTGGTCACGGTGGGCCTCGCCAACCATGGGGTGGGGAACTTGGACTTCGCCCTCAGCATCACCGAACTGCCCGTCTGAGTTAACGGTTGTACGGCTGAGACCCTACAAATGGGCGGTCAGCCGTGGGCCAGGTCGGCGAAACGGCTGTAGTGGAGCTGGTGGGCCACGGTGATGGTGCTGGTGGGGCCGTTACGGTGCTTGGCCAGGATCAGGTCGGCCTCGCCCGCCCGGGGGTCGTCGCGCTCGAAGGCGTCGGGCCGGTGCAGCAGGATCACCATGTCGGCGTCCTGCTCGATCGACCCCGACTCACGCAGGTCGGACAGCATGGGCCGCTTGTCGGTGCGCTGCTCCGGACCACGGTTCAGCTGGCTGATCGCCACCACCGGCACCTCGAGCTCCTTGGCCAGCAGCTTGATCTGGCGGGAGAACTCCGAGACCTCCTGCTGGCGGGACTCGACCTTGCGGCCCGACGTCATGAGCTGCAGGTAGTCGAGGATCACGAGCTTGAGGTCGTTGCGCTGCTTGAGCCGGCGCGCCTTGGCCCGGATCTCCATGAGCGTGAGGTTGGGCGAGTCGTCGATGAAGATCGGGGCCTCGCTGATCTCGCTCATCCGCCGGGCCATGCGAGTCCAGTCGTCGTCGCTCATCCGGCCCGCGCGCATGTCGGCGAGGCGGATGCGCGCCTCGGCCGACAGCAGGCGCATGACGATCTCGGACTTGCTCATCTCCAGCGAGAACACCGCACTGGTGAGTCCGTGGGCGACCGAGCAGGAACGAGCGAAGTCGAGGCCGAGCGTCGACTTCCCGAGACCGGGCCGCGCGGCCACCACGATCATCTGCCCGGGGTGGAGGCCGTTGGTGGCGGCGTCGAGGTCGGCGAACCCCGTGGGCACGCCGAGCGCGACCCCGCCACGGGAGGCGATGGCGTCGATCTCGTCCATCGTGGGCTGGAGGAGCTCCTCCAGCGCCACGTAGTCCTCGCTGGTGCTGCGCTCGGTGACCTCGTAGATCGCGGCCTGGGCGCGGTCGACGACCTCGTTGACCTCGGCCCCGTCAGCGCCGTGGTACCCGAGCTGGACGATGCGGGTGCCCGCCTCGACCAGGCGCCGCAGGATGGCCTTCTCGGCGACGATCTCGGCGTAGTAGGCGGCGTTGGCCGCGGTGGGCACGGTGGCGATCAGCGTGTGGAGGTAGGGGGCGCCACCGAGGCGGATCAGCTCTCCGCGACGCTGCAGCTCCGACGAGACCGTGACGGCGTCGGCCGGTTCGCCCCGGCCGTAGAGATCGAGGATGCAGTCGTAGACCGTCTGGTGGGCCGGACGGTAGAAGTCGTCGGGCCGCAGTACCTCGACGACGTCGGCGATGGCGTCCTTGCTCAGCAGCATGCCGCCGAGGACCGACTGCTCGGCCGTGAGGTCCTGAGGAGGCTGCCGGTCGAAGGGGCCGCCCGGTTCCGCAGGCTCGCCCGCCGCGCGCACCGGGCGCGGTCTGCCAGCCGGACGATCGTCAGCCAGTGCCATACGCAGCGTCACCCCCAGTCACCACTATATCGAACATTCGTTCGACGCGCCTCACGGACCCCGGGTGACACCCGGGTGAATCACAGCTGTCGTAGCGCAGAGTCCTCGCCCCCCGCACGGCAGGTTATGGGGCAGGACCGCCGGGTCAAAACCGCCCTGTGCACGGACCTGGGGACGGCGTGGGGACGGATTCGACGCCGCCCAGGAAGGCGCAGGTAGCAGCCTGTGGACGAGATGTGGACAACTAGGCTTCCCGACGGGTCTGACCAGTTCAGAGGCCGATTCGAAAGTGTGGACAACTTTCTTGTCACGACACGCCGACGGCGCCGTTTCGGCGTGTCGGGGAGGGCTTCTCAGCGGGCACCTGGCGCGTCCGGGCGGTCACTCGGCGATGCCCCCGTCACTTTGTCCCGAACCGGCTGCAGAGCGCGACCGGCCTGGTGGCAGGAAGGCGACGGGAAGAAGAACGGGGCGGGACGCGGGCACACGGCCCGTGTCCCGCCCCGACTACAGATCGTGACGGATGTGCATCAGTCAGCTTGCGACGACGGCGATGTCCAGCTCGGCGGTGACCTCGGGGTGCAGGCGCACCGTGACCGCGTGGGTGCCGACGGACTTGATCTGCCCGGACACCTCGACGGAACGCCGGTCGAGCGGCGGACCGCCGGCGGCACGGACGGCCTCGACGACGTCAGCAGCGGTGACCGAGCCGAACAGACGACCGGAGTCGCCCGCCGCCTTGGCCCTGACGGTGACGGACAGGTCGCCGAGCTGACCGGCGACCTCCTTGGCGTGGCCGAGGTCGCGGATCTGACGGGCCTGCTGGGACCGCCTGATCGAGGCGACCTGCTTCTCCGCGCCGCGGGTGGCCACGACGGCCAGCGAGCGGGGCAGCAGGTAGTTGCGGCCGTAGCCGTCCTTGACCTCGACGATGTCGCCGGGTGCGCCCAGGTTGGGCACGTCGGCGGTGAGGATGAGCTTCATTGTGGGAGTCCTCCGCTGTACTGAGGTTCGCTCGCGAGCTCGCTCAGCGGGCGGTCGAGGTGTAGGGCAGCAGCGCGACCTCGCGGGAGTTCTTGACCGCGACCGCGACGTCACGCTGGTGCTGACGGCAGTTGCCGGTGACCCGGCGCGCCCGGATCTTGCCGCGGTCGGAGATGAACTTCCGCAGCAGGCCGGTGTCCTTGTAGTCGATGTCCTGGGCCTTGTCCTTGCAGAACGCGCAGACCTTCTTCTTCGGCTTGCGCAGGACGGGCTTGGCCATGGGGTGCTCCTGCTTGTGCTCGTGACCCGCCTACGAGGGCGGGAAGTGGTGTCTCTGTCAGAAAGGGGGCTCGTCGTCGGCGGCCGGGCCGCTCCCGGCGGGCGGGGCCGAACCCCACGGGTCGTCCATGGGGGCGCCACCGGAACCACCGGAACCGCCGGAACCGCCGCCGAAGCCACCGCCGCCGCTGCCCCGGCTGACCTTGTTGACCTTGGCCGTGGCGTAGCGCAGCGACGGGCCGACCTCGTCGACCTCGAGCTCGACAACGGTGCGCTTCTCGCCCTCGCGGGTCTCGAAGCTCCGCTGCCGCAGCCTGCCCTGCACCATCACGCGCATGCCGCGGGTGAGCGTCTCGGCGACGTTCTCCGCCGCCTGCCGCCACACGTTGCAGCGCATGAACAGGGCGTCGCCGTCCTTCCACTCGCCGGACGCGCGGTCGAAGGTGCGCGGCGTGGCCGCGACGGTGAAGTTGGCGACTGCGGCGCCCGACGGGGTGAAGCGCAGCTCCGGATCGGCGGTGAGGTTGCCGACCACGGTGATGACGGTCTCGCCGGCCATCGCGATCGCCTCAGCTCGCCGCAGCAGCGGGCGCGGGTACCCGCTTCGGCTCGCGACGCAGCACCTTGGTGCGCAGCACGGACTCGTTGAGCCCCAGCTGGCGGTCGAGCTCGGCGACGGTGGCCGGCTCGCAGGTGACCTCGAGGACGGCGTAGATGCCCTCTGCGTTCTTGGCGATCTCGTAGGCGAGGCGGCGCTTGCCCCAGACCTCGATCTTCTCGACGGTCCCCTTGTCGTTCTTCACGACGTTGAGGAAGGTCTCCAGGGACGGCGTCACAGTGCGCTCGTCCAGACTGGGGTCGAGGATGACCATCAGCTCGTAATGACGCATGAGAACCACTCACCTCCTATGGACTGGAACGGTCGCGGTCCATCCGCGACAGGAGGTTCTCAGGAAGCCCCGACAGAAACGGACACCCGCAGGCGGGCGGCGCGTGCGGCACCCAGGGGGGGCGCCGGTCAGGTCGACGTGTCGAGGCTACCAGGGGGAACGACGCCGACCGTGCCCGGCCCGCCGACGCCGGAGCCGGTGTCCGACACCGCGGACCGGCCCACCGGCGGGAAGCGGACACTGCGGACCGCACCCGGCGGACCACGCCAGGCAACGGGGTGTCGGGGGAGGTCACTACGCTGGCCGCATGCTCATCGGGGCCCACGTGCGCGAGGACGACCCGCTGGTCACGGCGGCCGACCGTGGGGCCGACATCGTGCAGATGTTCCTGGCCGACCCACAGGGCTGGAAGAAGCCGCCCACGCACCCCCAGGCCGAGCAGCTACGCGACGGCGAGCTCACGGTGGTGGTGCACGCACCGTACGTCATCAATCTCGCGTCCCTGAACAACCGCATCCGCATCCCGTCGCGCAAGCTCGTGGTGCAGCACGCGGAGGCGGCCGCCGCGGTCGGCGCCATCGGGCTGGTGGTGCACGGCGGCCACGTCACGCAGGGCGAGGACGCGGCCACGGGCTTCGAGAACTGGCGCAAGTTCGTCGAGCGGCAGATGGGCGACGGCGGCTTCGCGGTGCCGGTGTTCATCGAGAACACCGCCGGTGGCGACAACGCCATGGCCCGCCGGTTCGACGCCCTCGCCCGGCTCTGGGACAGCGTCGGCGAGTTCGGCGTCGGGTTCTGCCTCGACACCTGCCACGCCTTCGCCGCCGGCGAGGACCTCGTCGACGTCGTCGAGCGGGCGAAGGCCATCACCGGGCGGATCGACCTGGTGCACCTCAACAACTCCCGCGACGAGTTCGGCTCCGCGCGCGACCGGCACGCCAACATCGCCGACGGCACGATCGACCCCGACCAGCTGGCCGCCGTCTGCTCCGCCGCGGGCGCGCCGGTCGTCGTCGAGACGCCGGCCGAGGGCCAGGCGGACGACATCGCGTTCCTGCGTGAGCGGCTGGGGTCGTGAGATCCGCCCAGGCTGCGCCGGACCGCAGCGAGGCTGTCCGATGACGCGCACCGTCGGGGTCGGCGCCGGCGCCGTCCCAGCTGACCGGTCGGTGTCCGCCTCGTCCGTCGGTGCCGGGGCCAGCCGGGCGGTGCTGGCCGTACTGGTGCTGCTCACCGGCCTCACGCTCGTGCTGGGCTACGCCAACAAGGCCCGCTGTACAGGGCCGGAGTTCAACGCTGCAGGGCGCAGCGAGCCCGACTACGGCGTACGGATCGAGCGCGACGTCTGCTACTCCGACATCCAGCACCTCTGGCTCGGCCGCGACATCGACAAGCACGTCTTTCCGTACCTGTCTGGGGCGATCACTCCGGAGGGGCAGCTCGTCGGCGGCTCGGTGGAGTACCCGGTGCTCACCGGACTGCTCATCTGGGCCGGAGCGTTGTTCGCCCACAACGACGCCGAGTTCCTGCTCGACTCGGCCCTGCTGATGGCCCCGTTCGGCCTGCTCACGGGCTGGTTGCTGGGCAGGTTGGCCCGCTGGCGGGCCCTGGTGTGGGCGCTCGGCCCGCCGCTGGTGCTCTACGCGTTCCACAACTGGGACCTGCCCGTGGTGGCCTGTGCGGTGGGCGCCGTGTTCACCGTGCACGGGTGGCGCACCGACCGGCCACTGGCCCAGCGCGCTGTCGTGGCCGCCGTGCTGCTGGGGCTCGGCTTCGCGTTCAAGCTCTACCCCGGCGCCTTCGTGCTGCCGCTCGCGCTCTACGTGCTCACGGCCTCGCGGCCGGGGACGCTGCACTGGGGCGCGGCGGTCCGTGTCGCCCTGGCCGCAGCGGGCACCGTCGTACTGGTGAACCTGCCGTTCGCCCTGGCCGGCTACCAGGGCTGGCGCGCGTCGTTCACGTTCCAGGAGCTGCGGAAGGTCGACTTCACCACCAACTCGATCTGGTACTGGGGTTTCCGCCCCGAGTCCGATCCCGACAACGTCGCCTTCCAGTCCACGATGGACTGGCTCTCACCCGGCCTCGTCCTCCTGTCCTTCGCGGTGGCCGCGGCCGTCGGCTGGTGGCGGTGGCGGCGCGACGGCGTCTACCCGTGGGTGGCGGTGAGCGCGGCGATGCTCTGCGGCTTCCTGTTGCTGCACAAGGTGCACTCGCCGCAGTACACGCTGTGGCTGCTGCCCTTCTTCGTGCTCCTGCAGGTGCCGTGGGGGTGGGTGGGGGCCTACCTGCTCGCCGACCTCGCGATGGGGATCGGCATCTTCCGCTGGTACTACGCGCTCCATGCCGGTCTGGGGTCCGGCATCTACGAAGGCTTCGCCGCGCAGGCCGTGATGATCGGGGTGTGGGGTCGCGCTGCCCTGCTCGTCGTGCTGTTCGTGGTGTTCCTCGGCCTCCCCGACCGGCTGGCCGCCGGTGGAGCGAACCGGCGCACCCCGCTCGCGGAGTCGGTGTAGCGGGCGCTCCGCCCACCTACCGCCAAGCGAATACCGGCTGTTCCAGGTGGGCCACCCGGGTCGGCCGCCCGTGCAGCACGACCTCCCGGAACTGGTGCAGCACCGCGCCGGTGGGCGCGTGCACGAACCGGCCGAACAGCGGCAGCTGGATCACCGGGGCGTCCGACTCGGGGATGGTGAGGAACCGCGGTTCGACGTCGATCAGCTCGAGGGGCACCCGGTGCAGCTCGCTCACCTCGGCCGGGCTGGGGTGCAGCGCGGGGTCGGTGCCCGCCCACAGGACGACGGGCGTGATGACGTAGCCGGACCGGGTGGGGTAGTCGTCGAGCAGACCGAGCTCGGCCTCCTCGCCGAGCTCCAGCCCGAGCTCCTCGGCGAGCTCGCGCCGGGCCGCCTCCCCGTACGTCTCACCGGGCTCGGTGCGCCCGCCCGGGAGTGCCCACTGACCGGCGTGCCCCCGCAGCGACGAGGCACGGCGCGTGAGCAGGAACGCCGGGCCCGGCTCGATCAGCGCGATCGCGACCGAGGCCGGTTTGAGGTCCGGCCGGTCGGCCGGGCGCCGGTCGAACCGGCGCAGAGCCTCGGCGACGCGGGATCGCAGGCTGTCCATCTCCTGATCGTGCCCCACCGGCCGCCCGGCCGTCCCGTGCCTCCGCGGGCCGCGCAGCGAACATGACCTCGAGGCCAGCGTGCCCGGTCGGTTAGGCTGACCCGACTGTACGACAGTCTGATGATCGGACATGGAGGTCTGAATGATCGATCCGGCTGTGCTGGCGCCGGCCCGCGAGGTGCTCTCGGTGAAGTACGCCGAGCGCCGCGTCCGCCGCAGCGACGTCTTCCACGACTACGGGTCCTACGGCGACCCCGACGGCTGGCTCGACATGGACTACAACTTCTGGGTCATCCGGGACGACGACGGCGTCACCCTCGTCGACACCGGATACGACGTGGCCGCCCGCGACTGGCTCGGCGAGATACCGGTGACCACGCCGCCGGAATGCCTCGAACTGCTGGAGATCGACCCCACCTCCGTCACCCGGGTGATCACCAGCCATTTCCACTACGACCACATCGGTCACCTGGGCCTGTTCCCGACGGCGGAGGTGGTCTCCGGCGGGGCCGAGTACGACTACTGGTTCGCCAAGCGCGACAGCGGCGCACTCGGTGGCGAGTTCACCACCGAGGCCGACCTCGCCGTCGTGCAACGGGCCGAGGACGCCGGTCGCCTCCGGCTGGTGCGGGAACCGGCCCGGGTGGGTCCCTCGGTGGCGGTGCACCCGGTGGGCGGCCACTGCCCTGGCGAGTTGGTCGTCACCGTGCAGACGGCACGCGGCCCGCTGGTGCTCGCCTCCGACGCGGCCCATTTCTACGAGCAGATCCAGCACGGGTGGCCGTTCTTCGCCTTCACCGACCTCGACGAGATGCGGGAAGGCCTGGCCACGATCAACACGATGGCCGACAGGTTCGGGGCCACGGTCGTCCCGGGCCATGACGCCCGTACGCGCGAGCGCTTCCCCGCTGCGGCAGGGCGCGCCGGACAGGTGGCCGTCGTCCTGGGATGACGCGAACCGTCAGGCGCCGTTCCGGGCGGGATCGGTTCCCGGCGACACGGAGCCGTTGCGGGCCGGGGACGGCTCCGACCGTCTCGACCTCGGTAGCGGGGGCCAGTCCGGGTCGTCCCGGTCCGTGCCGCGCAACCGCACCGCCCGCACCGGATCGGTCTCGGGTCGCAGGACGGAGCGCACCACCAGCACGCACAGGAGCACGACCATCGCGTCGCGGAGCACGACGGCCCCGAGGAACCAGTCCGGCGGCAACCCCTTCGACGCAGGCGTCAGGTAGTAGAACATCCGCGGGACCCAGACCAGTGCGTCGACCAGCATCCAGGCCAGCAGCAGCCGCCACCGCGGGAGAGCGAGCACCGCGAGAGGTACGAGCCACAGCGAGTACTGCGGGCTCCACACCTTGTTGACCAGCAGGAACGCAGCCACCACGAGGAACGCCAGCGACGCCAGCCGCGGGGGCTGCGGTGCCCGCCAGGCCAGCACAGCGAGGCCGGCACAGCACAGCACGAACAGCACCGCGCTCACCGTGTTGAGCACCGTGGGCGGCTGGCCCGACGCCAGTTGACCGTCGAACCCTGGCCAACCCGTGAAGTACGAGACGACGAAGTACAGCGAGTCGGGATCGGCGGGCCGCGTCTGGTTGAGCCGGAAGAACTCCCACCAGCCCCGCGTGAACGTCACCGCGATCGGCGCGTTGATCATCGCCCACGTGACGACGGCCGCCACCGCCGTGGTGATGCCGGTGGCCGCGTCGCGGCGGCGGAAGGCGACGAGCACGATCGGTAGCAGCAGTAGCAGCGGGTAGGCCTTGAAGGCCCCACCGATCCCCAGCAGCACGCCGGCGAGCCCGGGGTTCCGGCGGGCGAGCGCGAGCAGGCCCAGCGTGGCGCACGCGACCGCGAGCGTGTCGAAGTTGGTGAACGCGTGCACCACCACCAGCGGTGACACCGCCACCAGTGCCGCATCCCACGGCCGGGACGGGCGCAGCATGCGCACCCCCCACACCACCACGAGCCACGCCATGGCCAGCCAGGCCGCCGAGATGTTGAAGTACACGACGACGGGTAGCGCCGTCGGGAGTGTCGGCAGCTGCCGGGCGAGCCACAGCCAGGCGTCGGCGAGCCGGGCGTTGGCGTACTGGAAGTACCCGGTCAGGACCGGGTACTCCATGTAGCGCACCTGCTCCGACGGGGTGCCGCCGTTCTCGACCCACGAGTCCCGGTAGGGCACGGACCCGCTGTCGAGACCCTCGACCCCGTAGAGCGGGACGGTGTCCGAATAGCACATGGCGACGTACTGGCGGCCGTTGCGCCAGTCGAGCATCAGGCCGCCGTCCGATGACGGGCCCTGCTGCAGGCACGGCGCCTTACCGAGCCAGCCCAGTGCCAGCACGACCACCGCGAGGAGCAGCACCGCACGCAGCGGCGTCCAGAACGCGCTGCGACCGATCAGCGCGTGCCGGCCCAGCGGACCGCCCACGATCCGGCTGGCGGTGGCCACGAACGGTTCCGTCCAGGTGGGGACGACCCGGGCGGGCGGCGCGGGAGGCCGCCCTGCCCCCCGCCCGGCTCCGGTCACCGCGTGGATCCGGCCGCGTTGTTCGCCGGCGCGTTGCGACCGTTGTCGCCGCCGCCTCCGGTGGGTTGGTCGTTGCTGTCCCCGCCGCGCGGGTTACCGCCGCCTCCGTTGCCGCCGCCACTGCCGTTGCCGTCGTTGCTGTTGCCGTTGCCGTCGTTGTTGCCGTTGCCGTCGTTGTCGTTGTTGCCGTTGTTGCCGTTGTTGCCACCGTCGCCCGGCAGGACCCCGAACGGGCTGTCGGAGTCGTCGTCCGAGTTGCCGTTCCCGTTGCCGTCGCCGTTCGAGTCGCCACGACCGTTGTTGTCGTCGTCGCCCGTGGTCGGTGACCCGCTCTGCGGTGAACCCGAGGTGGGCGGGGCGCCCGAGGTGTTGGTGGTGGGGTCGGCAGCCGGCGGCACGCCCATCGGCACGAACTTGGAGAACTGCTCCTTCGGCGTGCCGCGCAGGGCGTCGTTCATGAACTCCTGCCAGATCGACCCGGGCAGCATGCGCCCGAAGATCGGGCTGCCGGCGGCGTTCTTGATCGGGTCGCTCTTGTCGCTGCCGACCCAGACCGCGGTGGAGATCGACGGGGTGTAGCCGACCGTCCACGCGTCCTTGTTCTGGCCCGGGACGTCCGCCTGCACGGTGCCCGTCTTGGCCGCGACCGGCCTGCCGTCCGACAACGCGATCCGGGAGCTGCTCGCGACATCGATCATCGACTCGGTGACGTTGCGCGCCACTTGCTGGGGGACCGCCTGCTCGCCGGCCGCCTCCCCGCGGTCGTAGAGCACCCGGCCGTCGGCCGCGACGACCTTCGAGACGAGGTACGGCTCGTGCCGCTCACCGTCGTCGGCGAACGTTGCGAACGCCGCCGCCATGTCGATGACGTGGACCTCCGAGTCACCGAGCGCGATACCACCGCGGGCGTTGAGCTCCACGTCGTCCGGGATGCCGGCCTGGTGGGCCGCATCGGCCACGCGCTGGGTGCCGACGTCGACCGCCATCCGGTAGAAGATCGTGTTGATCGACTTCGTCATTGCCGTCTGCACGGTGCACTTGTCGCAGTTGAAGCCCTCGGAGTTGTTGACGGTGACCCCACCCTCGAACCGTTGAGGCGAGGAGCCGTCGTAGGTGGAGCCGAGCCCGATGCCCTCGTTGCTCTGCAACGCGGCGGACAGCACGAACGGCTTGAACGACGACCCGGGCTGGCGCTTGGCGTTGGCGTAGTCGGTGGCGAGGCCGTTGGCCCCGCCGTAGTAGGCCAGGATCGCGCCGGTCTTCGGGTCGACCGAGACCAGCGCCGTGCGCAGGTTGTCCGGCTGACCCTCCATCACCTTCTTGATGGCCTTGACGGCCTCCGCCTGCCGCGGCTGCTGCACTGTGGTCGTGATCGTCAGGCCCTCGGTGTCGATCTGGTCCTCGGTGATCCCCTTGGCCGTGAGCTCCCCGACGGCCTTGTCGTAGATGTGGTACCGGTCGTCGTCGGGAACTCCGCCCAGCTGAGGGGGCTCGGGCAGCCAGTTGGTGGGGAACGTCTGCTGGGCGCGTTCGGCCGGGGTGAGGTACTTGTTCTCCACCATCCGGTCGAGAGCCCGGTTCCAGCGTTCCGTCGACTTCTGCTCGCTCTTGGCGGGGTCGTACGCGGACGGCGCCGAGATGATGCCGGCCAGCATCGCGCTCTCGGAGACCGTCAGGTCCTTGACGTCCTTGTTGAAGTAGGCCTTCGCCGCAGCCTGGATCCCGTAGGCGCCCCGGCCGAGGTAGATGGTGTTGAGGTAGTTCTCGAGGATCTGGTCCTTGGTCTGCTCACGGGAGATCTTCACCGCGAGCACGACCTCCTTGTACTTGCGCAGCAAGGAGACCTCGTCGTGGCCGGTGGACACCTTGATGTACTGCTGGGTGATCGTGGAACCGCCGCCGATCCCACCGGTGAGCTGGTTGTAGACCGCACGGAAGATGCCCGTGATGTCGAAGCCGGGGTTCGAGTAGAAGGTGTTGTCCTCGGTGGCCACCACGGCCTGGCGGGTCTGCAGGGGAATCCGGTCGAGCGTGACCTTCACCCGGTTGACGTTCTCGGGCCGCACCGTGGCCAACGGCTGCCCGTCCGCGAAGGTGAACGTAGCGACCTGGGTGAGCGTCGCCTCGTCGGAGGTGGGGACGGGGAAGATCATCCAGCCGACGGCGAAGGCGATGAACGGGCCGATCACCGCCAGACCGAGCAGCACGTAGAGGATCCGGCGGATCCGACGCCACGGGCTGTGCTTGCGGGACGGCGGCACCGGGGTGCCCGGTCCGGTCCCCCCGGTCGTCGCCGTCCGTTCGGCGAGAGCGAGCGCACCCTCCCTCGCCACCGAGGCGGCACCGGTCTCGTCGTGGGTGAGCAGCGGCATGTCCCCGGACGCGTACGGCGCCCTGGGACCGCCGGGCTGCTGCGGTACCGGCGGGCCGTCCGGACGGTAGCGCTGAGGCGGGACGGGACCGGGCGGGGGCGCGGCAGGGGCGCGGCCGCGCTGCGGCTGGCCGGGAGGAGGCGGAT
>NZ_JAAXKY010000179.1 GCF_012911925.1 Pseudonocardia xinjiangensis
TGGACGGGCTCGTGGGCACTGTGGCGGGTGGGACGGTTGGCATCGCGGTCGTCGGCGGGGCCGCCGGCACCTCGGTGGGGGCCACGCTCACGACGCCGGACACGGCGGGACCGGGATCCACGGGTGCGGGGTCGGCTGCGTGCCCGCTGCCGCGGGGCACGGCGTGGCCGCCGCTCCGGATGCCGCCATCGGCGCTCTCCCCCGACTCCGGCACCGCGACCGGCTCGGCGTCGATGACCGCGACGGCGGCCTCCGCGACCCCCGGCCTCGGCACCGCCGGGAGGTCCAGCGGGCCTCGCCGGACGCCCCCAGCCGGGCGGTGGTCGGCCACGAGCGCGGTGGCCGGGACGATCGCGCCGGCCTGCCGCACAGCAGGCTCGAGACGCTGCAGGACGTCGGTCGCCAGGTCTCGCATCCGCGTGGCCATCGCGGCGGTCGCGTCCTCGAACGTGACGTAGGTGGCGAGGGGGTCGGCCGGGACGGCCCGCACGTCGTCGGTCTGCTGCCCGACGGTCGGAGGGCGGACCAGCAGACCCGAGGGCACCACCTCGATCACCGCGTCCGGGGCGTACCAGTAGACCGCCGGCGCCGAACCCGCGGTCAGCCCCGGCAGCGGCGCCCGGTGGCTGCGCACCCGCGGTCCCCGGGCGGCCTCGCCCGCCGGAACCGGGGTGAAGGTCAGCTCCCGGGCGAACGGCTTCCAGGCCGGATGGCCGTCCCGGCTCACGACGTGCACGTCCGGCCGGCGCTCGTTGCCCAGCGGAAGGCCCGTGTAGAAGGTGACGGGCTCGCCGAGCAGGTCGGCCAGCATCTGGCCGATCGTCGTCCCGCTCGGCGCCGCCATCGGCCCGTACTGCGCGAACCGGATCAGCTCCCGCAGCTCGGCGGGCAGCCGGTGCCAGAGCCGCGCCACGTCGTCGACGCTGACGGTCGGGCCGCCGGGACTGCCGAGCACGACGGTCATGACCTCGCGCTGCTGCGGCATCTGGTGGATCAGCCGGTTGCGGTGCATCCACAGGTGCTGCTCGGCGACGGCCGGACGCACCCACACACCTGCGGGGAGCGGCTCGGCCACACCGCGCGCACTGGTGGGGAACGCGTCGCCCGTCGCGGGGCCGTCCCAGGACGGCGACGGGAACCGCTTCGAGTGCCAGACGGCCATCCGGCCCGGCTGGAACCGAACCCATCCGGTGCCCGGGCCGGAGTGCACGAACAGGGCTCCCCCCGCACTCGGCACCAGGAGCCCGTCGGGGGCGATGACGGTGCGGCCGAGCCGCTCGGCGAGCCACTGCCCGGCCAGTGCGGTGGTCTCGCGGGTCCGGCCGCCGATCACGAGGCGGATGCCGCGCCGGCGGCGCGGCAGTTCGGCGGCCACCGCCTCCCAGACCGGGATGGGTGCCTCCGCCGGGAGGTCGACGATCACCAGATCGTGGTCCGGGTCGGCGGCCACGCCCAGCGCGAGTGCCTGCGACTCCCGGGAGATGCCCTCGGCCGGGTGCACCACCAGCGCGTTGCCGATGGTGAGGCTGCCCAGGTCGACCGCGGGGACGGTCTTGAAGCGACGGCGGATCACGGTGTCACCGTTTTCGTCTCGCGGGGAGCACCGGCCACGGCGTGGGTGGTGGGCGGAGCCTGCAGGCGGCCACCGTTGTGCGCCGTCGACGGCGGCGACTGCGGCCGCTCCTGCTCGCCTGCGGTCGACGGCGGCGGGGCAGGCTGCTGGACGGACTGCTGCACGGACTGCCGCACGGCGTTGGCCTGCTGGTAAGCGATCAGGCCGTAGAGGAAGAAGCCGATCGTGATGAGCACTGCGATCACGACCCCGGCGATGAAGCCGACCCAGGCTCGCCGCGCCGGGGTCTCGGCGGGGGTCGGATCCCCGAGCACGAGCGCGGAGGAGATCCGCGCCACGTGGAACGCGTAGGCGTCGACGTGGTCCTTCTGCGTCTGCATGGCTCAGCTCACCCGAACAGTCCCTGCGCCCACGCGTAGACGCCGAAGAGTTGCAGGACGACGGGCACGAGTGCCGCGGCGCTGACCCATTCGAGCCCGTTCGCCACGTGCCCCCAGATGGGCAGCATGCGCCGGGTCGGCGGGCGGACCATCGCGAACATCATGGCGGTGGCCACGCCCGCCAGACCGATCACCACCGCAGCCCGGGCCGACGGCAGCTCCACGAGCAGGGCGGACATCACTCTCATCAGCCCGAGCCCGCCCGCAGTGACCAGCGGCACCCGCTGCCACGCGGTCATGGCGGTGCGGGCCCGCAGCAGGAACACGGCGCAGACCAGCGCTGCCAGCACCATGGGGAACGGCTCTCCGTTGGCCAGCAGGGTGAGCGCGCCGAACACCACGACCGAGGCCGCCACCACGGCGCTCGTGAGGCAGCCTTCGGCCAGGCTGGCCTGCCGTTCCATGAGGTCGGCCTGGATCGGGTCCAGGTCGCGTTGCAGCTCCTCGGCGTTCCACGGCAGCTGCGGTGCTCGCAGCCCTGCCACCCGGACCGCGGTGCGTGGGGCCACCACCAGGACGAGGACGAGGACGACCGCGACCAGGCCGGAAGCCGCAACGGCGTCCGGGGCGACCGCGGGACCCGCCCACAACGCGACGGCCGCGAGCAGTCCGGTGCCGGCCACGGCGGTGAACGGGGCGAACGGGATGTCCGGTGCCCATGCGACCCGGGCCAGGAGCATGAACCCGCCGGCCGCGGCTACCGCGACCGCGGCGGCGAGCAGCGTGCCCCCGCCCAATGCGGCCGCACCCGGCCCGCCGGCCGTCGCGATCGCCGTCCCGAGCCCGGCGAAGCCGCATCCGGCCATGCCGAGCAGCAGGGTCGCCCCCCGGTCCCCGCTCCGCGCCGAGGTCAGTACCGCCAGGACCACAGCGACGGCCGCCCCGATCAGCGCGGCGTACGCGGGGAAGCGGCGATCGCCGGGGAGCAGCAGCACCTCGGCGAGGGACAGCAGGACGGCGATCGAGAGGCCGAGGAACAGGCCCCGGTTGAACTCCGGCCGCCACCGGCCCGGCCGCTTGTTGACCATGGTGGCCAGCCCGTCGGCGACGTCGTCGAACGCCAGCTCGGGCAGCGGGTCGGCCGCCGGGCGCAGGTGGAACACCTCGCCCTCCCGCCACTCGAGCGTCTCGGGGGTACCGGTCGGGTCCAGCGGGGCAGCTCCGAGCCGCTGCAGCACCCACTCGTGCGGCGCCGCGGACGCCCCGTCCCCGCCGGTGTGCGTCAGCAGCACGGGGAGCAGGTGGGCCACCGGGACCGTCAACGGAACGGCCAGGTCGGCCCGGCCGGCCGGTCCGAACACGCTGATCCGGCACAGTTCAGCGGGCTGTGCGCTCGTCATACCCGTCCCGTTCCCATTCCCGTTCTCGTCCCTGCTGCCCGGACCCTGCGGGGCGTCGTTCGGGTCCGTCTTCCCCGCGGGCCGCCGGGCGGGTGCCCGGCGCCGCGGCACCGCGTCACCGGCGCGCCCCCGTCAGCTCGGCCCCGGGCCCGACGGGTTCGACGAACCCGGTCTGGATGAGACTCACCGAGCGGCGCGTGACCAGCTGTGCCCGGCCGGGCGGGAGCGTCCGCGGGGGCGCCTCGCCGAGGAACTTGCCCTCCTCCTTGGGGTAGGAGAACAGGACGCCGGGTGTGCCGAGCTCCCACATGCGGCGCACCACCGGGTCGCCCAGGGCCCGCATCGCTCCCGACGTGCTGCGCGCGATGACGAGGTGCAGCCCGATGTGGACGCTCTGCGCCACGAGCGGCAGTAACGGCTCCAGCGGCGACGAGTACCCCATGCCGAACAGCTCGTAGTCGTCGACCACGAGGAACAGCTGCGGGCCCTGCCACCAGTCGCGGCGGCGCAGCCGCTCCAT
Organism: Pseudonocardia xinjiangensis; assembly: GCF_012911925.1. Lineage (GTDB taxonomy): Bacteria > Actinomycetota > Actinomycetes > Mycobacteriales > Pseudonocardiaceae > Pseudonocardia > Pseudonocardia xinjiangensis. Next base: position 3,874 of record NZ_JAAXKY010000179.1, read on the forward strand.
CGTGATGCTCTGGTCGGGGACGCGCGGGGAGAATGAGACCACGGCCTGGTTGGCCAGCTCCTGGAGCCCGTCGCCGGTGATGGCGTAGCCGGCCTGGTAGTCGGCCGGGACGTCGGCCTCCAGCTGACGGCTCACGTCGGCGAGGACGATCTTGGCCTGGCTCGGGTGGTAGCGGGACACCACCGACTTGAGCACGTGCCGCAGCATGTTCGTCTTGCCGGTCTCGTTGTCGCCGAAGACCAGCAGGTGCGGCGAGACCCCGAAGTCGTGCCAGACCGGCTGCAGGCGCTGCTCGTCCAGCCCGAGGCAGACCTGGATCTCCCCGTGCGGGGCCGGCAGCCCCGACACCGGCAGGACGTGGGGCAGCAGCCGCACCGTCGGCGCGCGCCGTCCCGGCCAGAACGTCTGCACCTCCTCCGCGACGGCCCTGGTGGCCGACGCCAGGTCCTCGGTGTTCGAGCTGCCGTCCATCCGGGGCAGCGCGGCCAGGAAGTGCAGCGCGCGGGGCGTCATGCCGCGACCGGGCTGGTTCGGCACCGTCGACGCCTTGCGCGAGCCGACCTCCGACTCCATCGGGTCGCCGAGGCGCAGCTCGAACCGGGTGCCCAGCAGGTCGCGCAGCCACGGCCGGATCTCCGACCACCGGGTGGAGGCGATCACGACGTGCAGGCCGAAGGTGAGGCCGCGCGAGGCGATCTCGCCGATCTTCTGCTCGAGCTCGGGGTAGTCGGCCTTGATGCTGTACCAGCCGTCGATCAGCAGGAAGACGTCGCCGTACGGGTCGTTGACCTGACCGGCGGCGCGCATGGCCCGATAGGCGGCGACGGACTCGACGCCGCGCTCGGCGAAGGTCTTCTCCCGCCACTCCATCAGCTGGAGCAGCTCCTCGATCGTGCGGACGACGCGGTCGCGTTCCAGCCGGGTCGCCACCGACCCCACGTGCGGCAGGCCGCTGATCGACATGATCCCGCCGCCACCGAAGTCGAGGCCGTAGAACTGCACCTCGTCCGGGGTGTGGGTGAGGGCCAGCGCCAGGACCAGCGTGCGCAGCAGCGTCGACTTGCCCGACTGGGGTCCGCCGACGACGGCGACGTGCCCGTCAGCGCCGGAGACGTCGGCGACGAGAAGCTCGCGCATCTGCTCGTACGGGCGGTCGACCATGCCGACGGGCACCCGCAGCCGGCCGCGCTCGGCTGGGTCGTCGACCGTCATGCCGCGAACAGGGTCGGGCAGGACGCTCGGCAGCAGGGAGTCCAGGCTGGGCGACTCGGCGAGCGGGGGCAGCCACACCTGGCGGGCGGCCGGGCCGGAGCCGGCGAGCCGCTCGATGAACGCCTCCGCGAGCGACGTCTCCGCCGGCGCGGCCGGGAGCAGGTCGGCGCCCTCGGCCGCGGGCTCCGGGACCTGGGCCTCGGCCTGCTCCATGACCAGCTCGCGCAGGTTCGGCCGGGCGTCGGTGACGAACGGCACGACCGTCCGGCTCACCTGGGCCTGCTCCGCGACACTGCCCGGGTCGGCGCCGGACGCCGGTACCGGGCCCGACACGTAGGCGGCCTTGAACCGCACGAGCGTGGACGTGTCGATCTTGATGAAGCCGTTGCCGGGCTCGGGGGGCAGCTCGTACGCACTGGCCACGCCGATGACGCTGCGCGACTCCATGGAGGAGAACGTGCGCAGGGCGATCCGGTAGGACAGGTGCCCCTCCACCCGGTGGATGCGCCCCTCGTCGAGTCGCTGCGAGGCGAGCAGCAGGTGCACGCCGAGGCTGCGGCCGAGCCGACCGATCGAGATGAACAGCTCGATGAACTCGGGCTTGTTCGCCAGCAGCTCGCTGAACTCGTCGACGACGAGCAGCAGTGACGGCATCGGCGCCAGCTGCTCGCCGGCGAGACGGGCCCGCTCGTACTCGAACAGCGAGGGGTAGCCGCTGCGGCGCAGCTGCTCCTGGCGGCGGGTCATCTCACCGTTGAGCGAGTCCTGCATGCGGTCGACCAGGGGCAGCTCATCGGCCAGGTTCGTGATCGTCGCCGACGTGTGCGGCAGGGCGTCCATCCCGAGGAAGGTCGCGCCACCCTTGAAGTCGACCAGGACGAAGTTGAGGATCTCCGACGAGTGCGTGGCCGCGAGCCCGAGCACGAGCGTGCGCAGCAGCTCGCTCTTGCCGGAACCGGTGGCGCCGATGAGCAGCCCGTGCGGGCCCATCCCGCCCTGCGCCGACTCCTTGAGGTCGAGCTCGACCACCTCGCCCTCGCCCGTGACGCCGATCGGCACCGAGAGCCGCGCGCGTTGCGCCAGCCGGGGCCGCCACTGCGCGGCCACGTCGAACGTGTGGACGTCGCGGATGCCGAGGAGAGCGGTGAGCCCGAAGTCGCTCTTCAGCGGCTCCTCGTCCAGCTCGACGGTGCCGCTGGTGCGCTGGGGTGCCAGCAGCCGGGCGAGGGTGTCCACCTCGACGAGGCTCAGGCTGTCGCGGTCCGCCACCCCGGTGGCGTCCCCGGCGGGGTACTCGATCCGCTCCGGCTCCACCGTCAGCCGCAGCACCTTGGGACCGCCGGGCAGCGCGCCGGATGCGTCGAGCAGCACCACGTTGCGCAGACCCGCGCCGAGCAGCCGCGACGACTCCGGGACGTTCGCCCGGTGCGCCACGATCACGACGAACGGCTCGGTCGTGGTCGGGACGACATTGCGCTCGTGGTCTCCGCGGTCGGTGACCTCGGGCCCGAGCAGGTCCATCAGCGTGTCGTGGTCGTCGGCGAGCAGGCGCACCGGACCGGCCGCGTCGCGCAGGGTCGGGTGGGCGTTGTGCGGGAGCCACTTCACCCAGTCCCATTCGGGGCGGGACGCCTCCGTGGTCAGCACGGCGATCCGCAGCTCGTCGGGCGAGTGGAACGTCACGAGCTGCGCGAGCATTGCCCGGAGGAGCCCCGGAACGGCGTCCGGGTCCCCGGCGAACTCCACGCTCGTGAACCGGCGCAGGCCGACCGCGACGGGCGTGCCCGTCACCGTCTCGTAAGTGGTGCTGAACCGGCGGAGCGAGATGGCCGAGAGCGGTTCGAGGTCCTCGATCGGCTTGGTCGACGGCGGGACGAGCTGCAGCGCCGCGCGTTGCGTGCCCAGCCCGATGCGCACTCGCCCGAAGTCGTCGTGGCTCGACCGCCGCTCCCACAGCCGTGGTCCCATCGCCGTCGACCACAGCGACGAGGGCGCGGGGTTGTTCCACAACGTCGCCCGGCGCTGGTCGTCCCCCACCGACCTCGTCTGACGGCGCATCTGGGCGATGTAGCGCAGATAGTCGCGGCGCTCGCCCCGCATCTTTCGCTTGCGGTCGCCCGACGCCCGGCCCAGCTGGCTCAGGCTCATCGCCACCATCGAGGCGCCCATGCCGCCACCGATGAGATAGGTGAACGTGGCGTTGCCGGCGACCCCGGAGAAGGAGATCACCAGGATCAGCGACCCGATGCCCATCGGGAGCATCCCCATCAGCGACCCGATGTCCCGGGCGGCCGCCTCGGCCAGCACCGGCGGCTCCTGCAGCTCGATCTGCTGATCCGGTACCTCGGGCCCGGGCTCCCGCGGACCGCGACGCGTGATGACCGTGCTCATCGCCGTACCACCCATCGATCGGTCATCCCAGGTCACCGAGCCCGCCACGGCCGCCGCCCCACGCGGAGCGGTCCTGGTTCAGCAGGTCGGCCATCGTCCGGGGTGCCTCGTCGTCCTCGTCGTCATCGGCACTCGCGTCGTCCCCCTCCACCGGTTCGGGCTCCGGCGACGGAGGCGCACCGGAACACGTGGGGACCCAGTCGGGGTCGCCCGGCATCGGCGTCACCCGCGGCGGCGCGAACCACGCGCTGACCGGTTCGGGTTCCGTGACCGTGCGGCGGGGTTCTCCGTCCGACTCCTCGGCAGGCGTCGCAGCCGGCAGCGTCATCGGCAGGAACGCCGCGAAACCTGCCGGGGCGGACGTCGCGGCGTCGACGGGCTGCAGGAGCTGGGGGAGGAAGTCGGTGACCCCGGTGTTCCACGCCGCGGTGTTCTCCACGGCGGCCCCCGGCCGCACCACGTCGACGCGGAGCACACCGGGATCGGCAGCGGCACCGGCGTCGCCGTCGTCCGCGACGGCACCGTCGGGGGTGGCCCCGTCGGTGGCGGGCCTCCCGGAACCGGCGGCGACAGGCACGGCGGACCCCGCGGCCGTCGCCGTCCCGGTGGCCTGGGTCGACGCCGCCCGGGTCGGCGCAGCCGGCGTCGACGGCGCCGGTGCGCTCAGCGCGGCCGCGTCCTGCGGGACCGGTAGGACGGCCCCGACCGCCCGGCTGGCATCGGCGGGGCTGACACCGGCGGGGACGTCCGGGCTTCCACCCGATCCGCTCACCGGACCGTCGATCGGCGCGATGTCGGCCGCCCAGGCCGCCGGAGCCGTCGCCGGCTCGGGAAGCGGCACCGGGCCCGGTGCCGGTTGCGCTGCAGGTTGGGGATCGCTCCAGGCGGCGGCGTTCGCGAACGGGTACGAGGCGTCCGCCCCGCCCGCGGTCGCCGCGCCGGCGGGTTCCAGGTCAGGAGAGCCCGGCGGCATCGACGCCACCGACGCGACGTGGGACCCGCCGGTCCCGGCCGCGGCGGGCGGCGCCGTCACCGGGGCAGGCGCAGCGCCGCCCCCGGACGGGTCACCCACGCCGGCGGGCGGATCGCCGTCCCACGGGGCGGCCCCGCCGTCCAGCAACCCGGACGCGTCCGAGGGATCCATCGCGCCACCGTCACCGGTGCCCATGGCACCCGGCGGGGGTGAGCCCATCGGCGGACCCCACGGGCCGCCCTCGGCGAGATCCCCGGGAGGAGCACCGACCGACGGCGGCTCGAGCGACCCCAAGCCGCTCGCACCGGTGTCCGAGAACGGATCACCCAGACCGGCCGGGGCCGGACCGCCATCCCACGGCTCAACCCCACCATCGAGCAGACTCGACGCGTCGGACGCGTCCTGCACCCCACCGGCGGGATCAACACCTGCCCCCGGAACACCGCCCGGCGGGATACCCGCACCACCAGGCGGACCGAACGCCAACGGTCCCCCCGCCCCGGAGGCCTCCGGACCACCCTCGGCCAGATCCCCGGGAGGCGCACCCACCGACGGCGGCTCGAGCGACCCCAAGCCGCTCGCACCGGTGTCCGAGAACGGATCAGCCAGGCCGGCCGGCGGGTTGCCCACCCACGGCGCGTCGCCGCCGTCGAGGAGGCTCGAGGCGTCGGAGGCGTCCTGCGCTCCGCCGCCGGGATCGGCGCTCGCCCCTGGCATGCCGCCCGGGGGGATGCCCCCACCGCTGCCGAGACCCCCCGGAACACCGCCCAGGGCGCCGCCTTGGGTGTCGTCGCCCGACTGCAGGCCGGCGGGGAGGTCCGTCGGCGTCAGGGCACCCGGGTCGAGCGCACCGCCCAGCGCATTCGGATCGCTCAGGCCGGGCGGGGGATCCGTCAGCAGCGCACCCGGGTCGAGCGGACCGCCCAGCGGGTTCGGATCGCTCAGGCCGGGCGGGGGGTCGATCAGCAGCGCACCCGGGTCGAGCGGACCGCCGATTTCGGGGCCGTTGAGGCCGTCCGGGACCTGCGGCCCGGAGTTCGACTGGTCGTTCGGCCCGTTCTGATCCTTCCCGGTGCCCGGCGGCGGCGGTATCGACAGGGGCGGAAAGCCGCTGAGGCCACCGAGGCCCGGGGCGTTCGAATTGGGATCGGTGAGACCCCCGTCCGTCAGATCGGGGGCGCCCACATCCGGACCGCTCAGGTCCGGACCGCTCAGGTCCGGGCCATTCAGGTCCGGATCGTTCAAACCCCCCTCCGTCAGATCGGGGGCGCCCACATCCGGACCGTTCAGGTCCGAGTCGAACGGATCGCCACCCGGCGGCGGAGTGGCCAGCAAGGAGTTCAAGTCGGGCGGTGGCGGCAGATCCGAACCCGGCGGCGGGACGTCGGACGGCGGTGGCAGATCCGAACCCGGCGGCGGCGGGACGTCGGGCGGCGGCGGCGGATCCGAACCCGGCGGCGGCGGGAGGTCGGACGGCGTCTTGTCATCCCCGTTCGGGCCGGTCAGGCCCGACGTGTCCGGAGGCGTGTACGCGTCGATCGTGATCCGGTAATTGCTGGCGAGCTGTTGGCCCACCTTGCGCATCGCGTCCGTCATCGCCGTCGCCGCTTCGTGGATGTCGGCGATGTGCGCCTGCCCGTTCCCGAGCTGGTGGCCGGCCGCGATCACTTTGGCCGCATACCATGCGTCGATCTCATGCAGAGCCTGCTGTGCCCACTGCAGATACGCGCCGTTGTTGTACAGCTGCACCGGCACGTTGTTGGCGCCCCCGGAGCCGCCGGCGATCTGGGCCGCGCGCGCTTTCACGTTCAGCGCCATCGCGGTCATCATCGTGAAGAACTTGTCCGCCGCCTCGCCCTTCCAGGGCCCGTTCTCCCCGGCCAGCGCCGCGGTCTGCAGCCGGATGCTGTCGGCCACCTGCTCCAGGAGCTTCTGAGCGTTGTAGAACTTCTGGCCGGCGTCGAAGAGAGTCTGCGGACTGACGAGTCCCGCCGCCTGCTCGGCGCCGCCGCTACCGGGAACGATAGCCGCGCCACCGACGATGGCGGCCATGATCTGCTTCCACGTCCAGCCGGTGAAGTCGGCGGAGAGGTCGCTCGTCGCCGTGCTCGGATTGGCGAAGACGCCATCGCCTGTCTTGACGAAGCCGTCGGTGTTCTCGGGATCGTCGCTGTTCGAGGCCACAACCACTCACTTCTCGAGGAGACCGGCCTGCGGACGGCGCCCGGGCGCGCCGCATCCACGGAAAAGATGGCAGGAAAGGGTTCGCGACGGCGTCAGGTTGGCACCGTCACTGCCGGTCGCATCACTACTGACACTACGACGAGGGAGTCTCGGTACTCCCACTCCCGCTGCCGCTAGCTGCCACTGCCGGTACCGATGACCGCATTGACCCTTCCAGCAGCGATCGCCATGTAGTTGGCGTAGTCACCCGCACTGATCTTGTTCAGATCCTCGGCCTTGTCGTACTTCGACGCCATCAACCGCAGCGCGTCATGCACATCCACGAGCGCATTGACGAGGTTGTTCAGCACCGTGTACGAAGCGTCCCGCAACCCCGTCTCACCGGTGTTGATGGACTTCGACAACTCCAATGCGGCCGGGAAGACCCCGGGCTTGATGTTGACACCCTGCAACGCGTTCGCCGAGTCCCGCAACGGCTGGATGAGAGCGTCGATGTTCGACGCGTACGTCTGCATCGCCTTTGTATTGATCGTCGTCACCCCCTTGCCAGGAGTGTCCGCCCCACCCGGCACCGGCGGCGGCGGTGCCAGCTTCGGGTCCTGCCACGGCGGACTCGTCGTAGGGCCAGGCTTCGGCTGGCCGCCCGTATAAGTCCACCCGGAACCCGACGACCCGTCCCCCGGCACGGGAGGCGGAATCCCCTGCGGGGATCTCGCCCCCGGGTGGTCGACGCCGACCGCGGTCGGCGGCTTGTCGCGGTCGTCAAGGGTCACGTTCCAGCTCCATGATCATTGTGTGACGGACGGAATCACTCACCGCCGGCGGCGTGGAGCGCCGGACGTCGACCGACGCTCCACGTCACGCTTCTACCGGCTCAGGAGAAGGTCTGCGCGACGAGGCTCTCCGTGCGCTTGTAGACGTCGCCGATGCCCGCCAGAGCCTGGTGCGCCATGGTCAGGCTCACCGGCAGCTGGTCCGCCTCAGCCATGGCACTGTTGAAGGTCGAGATGTAATGGTCCTGCGCGTCACCGGTCCAGGTGGAGAGCGTCTTGCGCACCTCCTGGTCCATGTCGGTCAGGGCCTTCTTGATCTGCCTGGCCTGGTCCTCGGCCTGGGAGACCGCTGCGTCCAGTTGGGTGAAGGCGACGGAGTACTGGCTGCTCATTGTTCGGTCCTCTCGGATCTGAAGTCGGTCTACGCTGCGACGATCAGAAACCCCTGAGGCCAGGCCGCACAGTGTGCGCCTGCGCGGCCTGGGCGGTCAGTTTCTGCCTCAGCTGCGTGGCGTCGTCCACCGTCGCCCCGTGCGCGCGGTCGTAGTCCGCCGCCGACTTGTTCACGAAGCCGGCCAGGGTGTTCAGCATCTTCGCGATGTCACCGGTCTGCTGGTAGAACTCGTTCATCGCCCCAGCGAAGCCTTTGGCGGACTCTCCGGTCCAGGTTCTCATCAGAGAGTCGATGTTCTGCTGCACACCGGTACCGATGGAGGCGACGTTGGTGGCCCCGCTCTCGATCAGATTCGCGCCGTTGCGCATCGCGGCGGTATCTACGTTCACTGGGTCGTGCGTTGCCATCCCGAACCCTCCTGATCGATGTCTTTCGCCCGCCCATCGGATGGAAGCCGGGCGGCGTTACTCGCCGTTCCCGCAGCCGCCGCATCGCATGAGTAAACGCGAAGGCGACAACGAGATGTCCAGCCGATGAACAATCGGTCTTTCAGACCTCCGGCAGCGTCCTGCCCACTCCAGGACCGGACACCGACGTCCGTTCCGGCGAGAACCATAGATCACCCCAGAACGGTCGCCAAACCCAGGGCTCGCGCCGGATATGCCGGGATCCGGACTCGCAACTTCCAGCGCGCCGCAAAGCCCGGAAGGCACACTGGAGAAACGGTCATACCGGCGCAAACCGAATGGAAGATCCACAGGGTAATCAGGGGATGACCCACGCCGAGCGCGACGCAATAGGCGCAACGAGCGAGTAGGACGCCTGGTCAGAGCCCGGCCGGCCGTCCACACAGGCCTTTCGCCCATATTGGCAGAATCGGACACATCGGAACGCTCCTGCAGTTCGGCGCAGGGAAACGATCTCTTGCCGGTTCGTCGCACCCCACCGGGGCACCAGCGCGTCCGGCGCGTCCGCAGTCAGAGCCTCACCGGTGGTCTCGCTGCGGCCGGCCCGCCTTCGAGCTGCCGTCCTGGGGCCCCCGCGCTGTCTACCTCGTGCAGACTCTGGGCTACCTCGCCGGCAACAACGTCTCCACGTCGACGTCGCTGTTCGCGCTGCTCGTGGGCTGCCCGACGGGGCGGCCGCGGTCCCGCTGGTCGGCAAGCTCTCCGAGGTGAAGCTGGCCCCCCGCGGTAGCGCTCGCACGAGCCCGCCGCCGGGCCGGGGCCCCCGTCATCGAGCATGCCTAGCCGGATCCCAGCAGTCTCAGCCCTTCGACCACTTCTGCGGGTCGGTACCGTTGCACGGCTGGATCACCAGCAGGCCCGACTGCACGGTGACGCACTTGTCGGCCGTCGGGTTGACGAGGTCGTGAGCGGCGTTGAGCGTGAACTGCTGGGCCCAGCCGCCGTTGCACCGGGCGACCTGGATCGTGGTGCCGTTCGCGGTGTTGGCGCCGGCGAGGTCCATGCAGAGCCCCACCGAGCGGATCGTCCCGCCGGTGAAGGTCCACCGCTGGCTCGCGGCGCTCCCGCAGCCGCCGAGCCGCAGGGGCGTGCCGTCCTTCCCCGCCGTCGCGTCGATGCAGCCGGCCGACGTGTGGCTCGAGATCAGGCTGCCGGACGGCGCGGGCGGCGGAGGGGCCGCCGTCCGGGGCGGCGCGGCGGGAGGAGGTGCCGCGGTGTGCGGCTGCGCAGGGGGCAGCGTGTGGGACTGCGCCGGGAGCGACTGCGGAGGCGGAGCCAACGGC
>NZ_JAAXKY010000017.1 GCF_012911925.1 Pseudonocardia xinjiangensis
AGTCAGTTGTGTATAAGAGACAGGGGGTGGGGTGACGTGCACCAGGCCTGCGGTCGCGTCCAGGCACAACCGATCGCCGGTGCGGATCATCGCCACCGGATCCTGGTCCAGGTCGGTGAGGGCCGGGACCCGGGTGACCACCGCGCCCAGCGCGGCCTTCGTCGTGGTCACCGTGAAGATCATCCCGATGGGCGCGGTGCCCAGCAGGCGGGTGGTCTGGAAGAACCCGGACCAGCCCGATGAGCCCTTCGCGCCGGGGAAGACCAGGATCTTGCCGGTGAAGCAGACGCCGTGGAGCTCGTGACGGCGCTCGATGATCGTGCCGGTGGCCGGGTCGATCCCGCCCCAGCCGGAGATCGTCTCGTGCGAGACGAGCGCCTCGCCCTCCACGACCCCGGGCACGACCGTGCGTCCGCGCAGCACGAACGGCGCGCGCACCTGCTGGGCCGCAGCCTCCTGGGTCATCGCAGCTCTCCCCTCCAGCGTCCGGTGACGGCGGCGTCCACACAGTCCTCGAGCGTGCCGAACCAGGCCTCGATGCCGAGGATCGCGGGCAGGTAGTGGGCCTGCTTCGCCGAGTCGGTGGCGAAGACCTTGGTGCCGGCCGGCGCGGTGCGCGACATCGCGGGGCAGGAGTCGGCGAGGATCTTGCCGCCCGCCGCCTCGATCACGGCGGTGTAGCCGCTGCGGTCGGCGACGTCCTTGAGCGCGCGCGGCGCCATGATCCACAGCTGGGTCCCCGAGTGCAGGCGCTTCCCGTCGAGTGCCCTCGCGGCCGCCCGGATCTGGTCGACCGAGGCGTGCGGGCAGCCGAGCAGGACGAAGTCGACGTCGGTGGACGTGCCCTGGTTGTTCAGCATCTCGTACATCGCGCGCCGCTCCGCCGGCCCGTAGCGCACGGCCTCGGGCACGGCGGCGGCGCCGAACGCCGCCTCGACGGTCGGGGCCTCCGGCGTGATGCCGGGCACGTGGTACAGCTCGACCCCGCCCGACGACGCGGCGGCGGCCCCGAAGTGCTTGAGGTCGACCAGGTCCGGGTGGGCGTAGTCGCCGACGACCACGGGGCGCTGGTCCTGCACGACGTCGCCGACGAAGTAGCCGAGCATCCCCCAGTCCATGAAGTCCCGGACCGGGCCGTCGACGTGCACGAGGTGGGTCCCGTACCGGTTCTCGGTGAGGTGATTGCCCCAGCACGGGATCTTGCCCGTGAGGCTCGCGGCACCGGTGGACGCACCGCCCTCGCAGTTGGTGCGCGCCCCGATCACGGAATTGGCGTAGACGACGGCGGAGGACTCCATCCAGGCGATGTGCTCGCCGCGCACCGGCAGGTTCCCCACCTGGTAGGGCGTGCAGGTGGCGAGGATGTTGACGCCCCGGCGCCCGTAGAACGCCTCGGCGTCGGTCTGCAGCTCCACGAACTCCTTCGGGTAGGGCACCGTGCCCACGGAGTCGGGGCCGAACCCGTGCTGGAGCTGGCAGGTCGGCACCTTCATGTCGGGGATCTCGAGCGGCTCGTCGTGGTCGAGGTTGATCACCGCGAACGCCCTGTTCCAGCCACCCTCGGCCACCAGCCGGGCCTTGGCTGGCGAGGGCTGGGTGGTCGTGCCCGCCACGTTGCGCGTGTCGCAGAACCGCTCGGCGTCGAGCGCCTCGCCGTAGCGGACCAGCAGGTCCATCGCCGCGGCGACGGCCGGACCCTCGGCCCCGTCGCGCATGCCCTTCTCCTCGTCGGTGAGGATCATGCGGTGGCCTCCTTCGCGGTCGTCGCCGTGGTCGCGCCGCGCGCCACCGGGTTGGTCTCCGGGCCCTTGCGCACCGCCGCGAACATCAGCAGCCCGCCGCCCAGGATGAGGACCACCGGGCCGAACTCGTAGGGCATGATCGTGCTCAGCGCGAGCAGCCAGACGCTGTACAGCCCGGGCAGGATCAGCCCGAACATGTAGCCGATGCCGTAGCCGCTGGCCCGCACCGACGCCGGGAAGCGCTCGTTGAGGTAGACCAGGATCACGCCGAGCGGTGCCGACGGGATCACCTTGGCGACCACGTAGAGCACCCCCACGACCCAGGCCGGCGCCGCGGTCCCCGCGGTCAGCGCGAGCAGCAGGAACGCGGCGGCGACGACGAACGCCATCACCAGCGCCCAGCGCATCAGCAGCGCGCGGCGGCCGATCCGCTGCCCCACGGCGGCGAGCACCAGGATCATGCCGATGGTCAGTACGGAGGAGATGATCTCCAGCGTGCTGCTCAGCTGCGCACTGTGTCCCAGCACCTGCACGATCAGGGTCGGCAGGAACGACACCGACATCTGCGTGGCGAACCAGTAGCCGCAGGTGAACAGGAAGACGCTGGTGATCAGGGCCCGGTGCTCGGTGAACAGCTCGACCACGGGCTGGCGCCGGGTCTCGCTCCGGCGTTCGGCGTACACCGAGTCGTCCTCGACGACCTTGCGGTAGTGCCACAGGTACACCAGGCCGAGCACGACCCCGAGGAAGAACGGGATCCGCCAGCCCCACGTCAGGAAGCTGTCCTGCGGCACCCCCTCCAGCACGCCGAGCAGCAGCGCGTTCATGACGAGGAACGAGGCGGGCGCGCCGATGCCGATCAGGCCGCCGACGCGCCCGCGCCGCGACACGTGCGCCTGCTCCAGCGCGAGCGGGATCGGCGCGGCGTACCCGCCCGCCAGGAAGATCCCGCCGACGAGCCGGAGCAGGGCGAACACGACGATCGCGGCGTAGCCCCACTGCGGGTAGCCGGGCATCAGGCCCATCAGCAGGGTGACGACCGTGAAGCCCCACCCGCTGATCATCGTGACGCGCTTGCGGCCGATCCGGTCGGAGAGGTTGCCGAAGATGACGCTGCCGATCGGGCGCCCCAGCAGGCCGACGGTGAACAGCACCGTGGTCATCGTCGCCCGTAGCGGTGCCGGCAGGTCGGCCGGCATGAAGTACGCCATGGCGGCGGGCAGCACCAGCGCGGGGAGGTAGACGTCGAAGCTGTCGACGAACATCGAGAACGCCCCGCCCCGCGCGGATCGTCGTTCGTCTGCCTCGGTGATGGTGGTGCGTCGTTCTTCGGACAGCGTCATCGCCGGCCTCCTCGGAATGTGGTGGGAGCGTCAGGACGGGACGCCGCGCGCCGGCAGCCCGTCCGTGCGGGTCGGGTCAGCCGTCGAGGTTGTGCGACAGCCTGCCCGCGAGCTCGGCGTGGTCGATCTCGTGGACGCTGCCGTGCGCGCCCGCCAGCGCCAGCGCGTGCGCCGCGCCGGCACCCATCGCCGCGCACGGGCCCATCACGCGGATGCTCGAGAGCGCGGCCGCGTCGCCGTCCACGCAGCGGCCCGCGACGAGCAGGTTGTGCACGCCGGGCGGCGTCATCGAGCGCAGCGGGACGTAGTGCACGTGCTCGGGGCCGAAGGTCTCCCACACGTAACCCTGCGGGGTGTCGTGCAGCTCGATCGGCCACGCGGTGCGCGCGACCGCGTCGGGGAAGCGCGTGCCGGCCCGCACCTCCTCGGTGGTCAGCTGGTGCACGGCCTGCACCCAGCGGGTCTGGCGCCGGCCCGGGAACCCGTAGGCCCGCACCCGCGCCTTGCCGAACACCTCCGGGTACTCGGCGCGCAGGAACGCCACCACCCGGTCGGCCTGCGCCTTGCCCTCGAGCTGCGCCCGCGCCGCTCCCATCGGGTCCAGCGGCGCCTCGATGTGGGTCATGTTGAGCACCGCGGTGCCACGGCCGGGGAAGAAGAACGCGAGACCGTCGCGGCGGCGCAGCCCGTACTGCTCGGCCTTCTCCGCGACCCGGGCGGTCAGGTCCTGGGGGTCGGGCCGGTGGTTCTCGTCGAGGTTCTCCACGACGAGCTGCTGCGAGCCGTAGATCTCCCGCTCCGGCAGGTGGCAGGGCAGCCCGGCCTCCCAGGCGAGGGAGGCGTCGCCGCTGGCATCGACGAACCCGGTGGCGGTCACCTCGACCGTGCCGTAGCGGGTGCCGAGCCGGACCGCCCGGATCAGCTCGTCGTCGCGCGTGACGTCGGCGAGCACCGCGCCGGTGATGACCGTGATGTCGAGCCCGGCCACCGTGTTCTCCACCCAGCGGCCGAGCGCCACCTCGTCGTAGCCGACGACGGTGGTGTGGTGGCGCCGGAAGTAGAGGTCGCCGGTGGCGTCGAGGTCGCGGAAGATGTCGTCGAAGACGCCGTGGGTGAGCTGGTGGTGCTCCGGGGCGTTGCCGAAGACGCCGCAGAACAGCCCGATCAGCGAGTTGACCATCTGGCCGCCGAGCACGGGCAGCGCGTCGACGAGGACCACCCGCCGTCCCAGCCGGGCCGACTCCACGGCGGCGGAGATCCCGGCGATACCTGCGCCGATGATGCAGACGTCGGCGCTGACGTCGTGCCCGACGGGTTCGGCCGGTTTGGTGACGGTCCGGACCTTCAGGTCGGTGAGGGGGTGCGGCATGGATCACACGCTAGGCAGCCACGACCCGGGCGTGGAAATAGAGATTCGGGCTGCCGACCCATCAACCGGACCTATAGACCGTGGTCAGGCGTCCGCGGCGAGGCCGACGAGCGTCTCCCGGAACCAGCGGTGGGCGGGGTCGCCGTCCAGGTCGGCGTGCCACCAGAACCTCTCCACGATCGGCTCGGGCTCGCCCGGGCAGGGCAGCACCCGCAGGCCGAGCGGCTGCGCCACCTGCCGCGCGAGCCGTTCCTGCAGGAGCGCCACCCGCTCGGTCCCCGCGACGAAGTACGGCACCGCCTGGTAGCTCTCCACCCGGACCCGGATCCGCGGCTGCATGCCGAACAACAACAGCTGCCGGCTCAGCGGCGCGGCGCCCGGGAAACCGCGGTCGGGCTGGAACGGGGCCACCCAGCACATCCCGGCCAGCTGTTCGAGGCTCAGCTCGTCGCCGACGTGCGCGTTGGCCGCGTCGACCACGCAGACCCAGCGGTCGCCGAACAGCTCGACCGACCGCACGCCCGGCAGGTCGAAACCCCGCACCGGAGGCGCGATCATGCCGTCGATGAGCCGGATGGTGGTGGCGGCGTCGGCCGAGAAGGCCTCGCGGACGAGCCGGACGTGGAGGTCGATGCCGGGGGCCCGGGTGGCCAGCTCGGCCGACAGCCGCCTGCCGAGCACCGCCACCGTGTAGTCGGCCATGAGGACCGTGAACTCGCGGCGGGTGGAGCCGGGGTCGAAGGACGTGCCGGTGGCGAAGAGCCGTTCTGCGGCGGCGCACACCGCCTCGACCTGGTCGGCGAGCTGCATCGCCAGCGGGGTGAGCACGTACCCGCCCCGGCTCCGGACGAGCAGGTCGTCGTCGAAGTGGCGCCGCAGCCGCGACAGCGACGCGCTCGCCGCCGGCTGGGAGACACCGATCCGCGCCGCGGCGCGGGTGACGTTGCGCTCGCGGATCAGCTCACGGAGCGCGACCAGCAGGTTCAGGTCCAGGTTCGCCAGCCGGGCGGAGGGAGGCCTCACCACGTTCCGACGATAACCGGCCCGGCGCAGGTCCCGCCGTCACCCGAGCGGTGTCACCGTCCCGGGCTCAGGTTCCCCTCGTCGTCCACATCGGAGTCGTCGTCGAAGTCGCCGTCGCGGTCGGCGACGATGTGGACCGCCGCCTCCTCCGCGGAGGCCGCGGCCCCGTCGACGCCGATGTCCTGGGCGAAGAGCTCCTCGTCCTCGTCGAAGCTCCCGCCGTTGTCGGTGGCCACGAGCCGCCCGGAACGGGCGTCGCCGACCTCGTCGTCGAGCAGTTCGCCGTCGGTGTCGCTGGTGTCACCGAGGCCGTCCCAGTCGGGGTCGGCGCGGTCGGGCACCTCCCGGGCGAGCAGGTGGTCGAGGCTCTCGCCCTCGTGCTCCTCCCGCGGGGTGGTGCCCCACTCGTCGAGCCCGAGCGGGCGCTCCGGCGGCGAGTAGCCCTCGTCGAGCACGTCCGCCACGCCGCGGTCGTCGAGGCTGTCCTCGGGCTCGAGCAGCCCGGAGTCGTTGTCGTAACCGTCCGTGCGGTCGTCGTCGCTGCTCACGTCACCCTCCAGGAGACCAGGTCAGCCACCCAGCCTGCCAGGTCCGGCCGGTACTCGGACGGCGGGTGCGACCGGTCCGGTGCGACGATGCGGCGAGCACAGCACGAGGTCGACGGAGAGGCGCGGGCGCATGCCGGATGCGCGGTTCTTGCGCCGCACAGCTCCGACGCCTAACGTATCCGATCGGATACGTTGGAGGTTGCCGTGGAACCAGGTTCGCTGATTGCCGTGGTCCGCCACCGCGCACAGCTCAGCCAGGGCGAGCTGGCCGAGCGAGCCGGTACCTCGCGACCGACCCTCTCGTCGTACGAACACGGCCACCGCTCCCCGACCTTGAGCACTGCCGCACGGATACTCGCCGCTGCGGACCACGAATTGACCGCGGTGCCGATCGTGCGCTTCGAAGAGCGCACCACGCGCCGGGGCCGCACGATCGCCGTCCCGTCACACCTGCCGCGCCTGCCACCGGCGCAGGCGCTGGCCACCGTCCGACTCCCCCTCCACCTCCACTGGTCGGCCCCACGCCGATCCTTCGACCTCCGGGACCGCGCTCAACGCGCCCGCGTGTACGAGATCGTGCTCCGCGAAGGCGGGCCGATGGACGTCCTGACCTATGTCGACGGCGTGCTCCTGACAGAGCTCTGGCCCGACCTCGTCCTTCCGCGGGAGGTCCGAGCCGCGTGGGCGACGGTGGTGGACCGGGCGATGACCGAGGCGGCGTGAGCTACGGCCCACCCGCGCTGACCGCGTTCCAGATATCGGTCGCTGCGCTGTTCTTCTCACTGCCGGCCAGCGAAGGATTCCTCCTGGCCGGAGGCGCCGCGCTGGCGGCTCAGAAACTCACATCGCGCCCGACCCACGACCTCGACCTGTTCACCCGCGCCGGGGCGAGCAGTGTCCCTGAGGCCCGCGACGCGTTCGAAGCGGCGGCCCGCGATCGCGGGTGGACCGTCGAGCGGATACGGGACACGGAAACGTTCTGTCGCTTCGTCGTCCACGGTGACGACGACCTGCTCGTCGATCTCGCCCTGGACGCCCCGCCCACCATGCCTCCGGTAGCCAGTATCGCTGGTCCGACGTTCGGGCTCGAGGAACTCGCCGCCCGCAAGGTGGTCGCATTGTTCGACCGAGCCGAGGCACGCGATTTCGCCGACGTGTTCGCCCTCGCGCAGCGCTACTCGAAGGACCTCTTGATCCACCGGGCGGCCGAAGTCGACGCCGGCTTCGATCCCGTCATCCTCTCCACGATGCTCGGCTCACTCAGCCGATTCCGCGACGATGAGATCCCGGTCGACGCGGTACGCCTGGACGAGCTCCGCTCGTTCTTCGAGCAGTGGCGAGAAGAGCTGCGAGCCGGTGGCACATGACGGCCGCGCCGAGCTGAGCCCCCGGGCTCAGCTCTTCCGCAGCAGCGCCACGTCCGACACCGCGGCGATGTGGGCGCCCATCGCCGCCGCGGCTGCGGCGGCGTCGCCCGAGCGGATCGCGTCGGCCACCTTCCGGTGCCCGGCCAGCGACTGCTCCGGGCGTCCCGGCTGGGAGAGCGACTCGATGCGGCTCTCGCGCACCAGTTCGGAGATCTTCACCATCAGGTCCGCGAGCAGCCCGGAGTGCGCGGCCGCGGTGACGGCGGCGTGGAAGCGCTCGTCCCCGCTCACACCGCGGCCACCCCGGGCGACCTCGCGGGCCATGTCGTCGAGGGCGGCGTCGATCGCGGCGAGGTCGTGCTCCGTGCGGCGCTGGGCGGCCAGGGCCGCCAGCTGCACCTCCAGCGCCTCCCGGGCCTCGATCACCTCGCGGAGCTGGTTGCGCCGGGCGTCCAGCGCGGCGAGCACCTGCTGACGCGGTGGGACGTCGAGGATCACCGCTCCGTCGCCGTGGCGGACGTCGATGACGCCCTGCACCTCCAGCGCGATGAGGGCCTGGCTCACCGAGGCGCGGCTCACCGCGAGCTGGGCCGCGAGCTCACGCTCCGGCGGCAGCCGGTCACCGGGTTGGAGGCCCTCGGCGCTGATGTGGTCGAGCAGGCGCTCGACCAGCTGCTCGTAGAGCCGCGGCCGGCTGAAGGGGCGTAGGGACTGACCGCGCTTCGGTGCAGCGGACACAGGAATCGGCTCCTCCACGTGCTGGGTGGACAGGAGTATATTCCTCTTATTGGCTAGTCCACTGAGCCATCAGACCTCTCCTCGAGGCCTCGGCGCACCGACACGAGGGAGCACCGCATGTCCGCCCCGCTCGACGGCCTGATCGTGGTCGATCTCAGCCGGGCCCTCGCCGGCCCGCACGCGACGATGATGTTGGGCGACCTGGGAGCGCGCATCATCAAGATCGAGACGCCCGCGGGCGGCGACGACACCCGGGGCTGGGGCCCTCCCTTCGTCGGCGACGACGAGCACGGCGTGGAGTCGACCTACTTCCTGTCGGCCAACCGCAACAAGGAGTCGATCGCGCTCGACCTCAAGTCAGGCGAGGGGCACGCCGCCCTCGAATCCCTCGTCCGCCGTGCCGACGTGCTGGTGGAGAACTTCCGCACCGGCGTGCTCGACCGGCTCGGGTTCGGGATACCGGAGCTGCACCGGCTCAACCCGCGGCTCGTGGTCCTGTCGATCTCCGGCTTCGGGCACGACGGGCCCGAGGGCGGCCGCGCCGGCTACGACCAGATCGCGCAGGGCGAGGCCGGGCTGATGTCGGTCACCGGGTCGGGTCCGGGCGACCCGCAGCGCGTCGGGGTGCCGATCGCCGACATCCTCGCGGGCATGTACGGCGCGTACGGGGTGCTCGCCGCGTTGCGCGAGCGCGATCGGACGGGGGTGGGCACGGTGGTCCGCACCTCGCTGCTCGCGGCCGTCGTCGGGGTGCACGGCTTCCAGGGCACGGCGTGGACGGTCGCCGGCGAGGTCGGCCACGCCCGCGGCAACCACCACCCGTCGATCTCCCCCTACGGCCTGTTCCACTGCAAGGACGGCGCGGTCCAGATCTCCTGCGGCAGCGAGGGCCTGTGGCGACGGCTGTGCACGGAGTTCGGGCTCGACCCCGCGGCCGAGGGGCTGCGCACCAACGGGGACCGCGTCCGCCACCCCGACCTGGTCCGCAAGGTCGTCGAGGACGCCTTCGCCACTGACGAGCCCGACGCGCTGCTCGTCCGCCTCGCCCGCGCGGGAGTGCCGGCGGGCCGGCTCCGCTCGATCGACGAGGTCTACGCGTGGGACCAGACGGCCAGCCAGGGCCTGCTCGTCGACGTCGAGCACGCCACCCTCGGCCGCCTCACCCTCCCCGGTCCCCCGCTGCGGTTCTTCGACGGCGACGACCGGGAACGGCCGCGCCGCAGCCACAGCGCCCCGCCGACGCTCGACCAGCACGGCCCCGCGCTGCGCGCCGAGCTCGGTCTCGACCGGCCCGAGGGGGTGCAACCGTGACCGCGGCGACATCCACCGGGGCACCCTCCACCGGAGCGGGCGCCCTGCTCGCCACGGTGCTCGACGCCGGGTCGTTCCGCAGCTGGGACTCGACTCCGGTCGCCGTGTCGACCGACCCGCGCTACCTCGCCGAGCTGGCGGCCGCCCGGGCCCGCAGCGGCACCGACGAGTCCGTGATCACCGGGGAGGGCCGCATCGACGGCCGCCGGGTCGCCGTGCTGTGCAGCGAGTTCACCTTCCTCGGCGGCTCCATCGGGGTGGCCGCGTCGGAGCGGCTCGTCCAGGCGATCGAGCGCGCCACGGCCGAACGGCTGCCGTTGCTCGCCGCCACCGCGTCCGGCGGCACCCGCATGCAGGAGGGCACCGTCGCGTTCCTGCGCATGGCCGCGATCACCGCGGCCGTGACCGCCCACAAGGCGGCGGGCCTGCCCTACCTGGTCTACCTGCGCCACCCCACGACCGGCGGCGTGTTCGCCTCGTGGGGCTCCCTCGGTCACATCACGGTCGCCGAACCCCACGCGCTGATCGGCTTCCTCGGACCGAAGGTCTACTCCGCCCTGCACGGCGAGCGGTTCCCGTCCGGGGTGCAGACCGCGGAGAACCTGCAGGCCCACGGGCTCGTCGACGCGGTACTGGCGCCGGACGAGCTCGCCGGGGTCGTCACGCACGTGCTCGCGCTCCTGGACCCTCCCCAGCCGGGAACGCCACCGGCCCCCACCCCGTCCCGGGGGCCGGTGGCGCCCGAGCTCACGGCCTGGCAGGCGATCACCGCCACCCGCAGGCCCGAGCGGCCCGGCGTGCACGACGTGCTGCGGCTGGCCACGGTCGACCACGTCGGGCTGGCCGGCACCGGGGAGGGAGAGGCGGGCGACGGGCTGCTGCTCGCGCTCGCCCGGTTCGGCGCGCAACCCTGCGTGCTGCTCGGGCAGGACCGGGGCGCCCGCAACCCGCTCGGCCCGGCCGACCTGCGCGTCGCCCGCCGGGGGATGCGGCTGGCCACCGAGCTGCGGCTGCCGCTGGTCACGATGATCGACACCCCGGGGGCCGCCCTGGACCCCGCCGCCGAGGAGGGCGGCCTCGCCGGCGAGATCGCGCGCTGCATCGCCGACCTCGTCGACCTGCCGGTCCCGACGGTGTCGGTGCTGCTCGGGCAGGGCACCGGCGGAGGCGCATTGGCCCTGCTGCCCGCCGACCGGGTGCTCGCCGCGGGCAACGCCTGGCTCGCCCCCCTGCCGCCGGAGGGCGCCGCCGCGATCCTGCACGGTGACGCGGCCCGCGCGCCCGAGGTGGCTCAGCTGCAGGGCGTCCGGGCCGGTGACCTCCACCGTGCCGGGGCCGTCGACACCGTCGTCCCCGAGCTCCCGGACGCCGCGGACGAGCCGGGTGCGTTCAGCCGGCGCCTCGCCGCGGCGGTCGAGGCGGAGGTAGGACGGCTCCGACCCGCGGACCCAGCCCGCCTGACGGCCCGGGTGGATCGGTTGCGGCGCCTGGGGCTGCCCGGCTGATCCGCCGCGCCGGATGACCAAGGATTGAACCGGAATGGCCCGCAGTTCGTCGTGACATAAACATGGGGGATGAATCGACCTTCTGTAGGTGCAATTCGGTGGGGAATCCGTGGGTCAATCTGACCGAGCAGCTCGGCTCGGACGTACATCGGGAGCTGGCCGGTCGGGGGAGCCGGCGCGCAGCGCTCATCCGGGCACTCCGGGAGGCCGTCCGCTCGGGACGGCTCGCGCCGGGCAGCCGGCTGCCCCCGTACCGGTCGGTCGCGGCCGAGCTGGGGTTGGCGCGCAACACCGTGGCGGACGCCTACGCGGAGCTCGTCGCCGAGGGGTGGCTCACCGCCCGGCAGGGGGCGGGTACGCAGGTCGCCCGGCGTGCCGCGCCACCCGTCCCACGCCAGGGCCGGCCGGCGGCACCGGTGGCGCAGGAGGCACCGGCCGCCCGACCGCGCCCGGTGCACAACCTCGCCCAGGGGCAACCCGACGCGTCGTCGTTCCCGCGCAGCGCCTGGCTCTCCTCGGGTCGGCGGACGCTGGCGGCGGCGCCCGGCGACGCGTTCGGCCCGGGTGACCCCCGCGGGCGGATCGAGCTGCGGGAGGCACTGGCCGAGCACCTCGGGCGGGCCCGCGGGGTGCGCACCACGCCGGCCCGGATCGTCGTCTGTTCCGGCTTCGGCCACGCGCTGCGTCTGCTGTTCCCCGGGACGGCGGACCGCCGGCTTGCCGTCGAGTCCTACGGGTACGCGCACCACACGCCCGTGACCACCGTGCCGCTCGGCGTCGACGACGACGGTGCGCGGGTCGAGGAGCTCGGGCGCCACCCGCAGCTGCGCCACGTCCTGCTCACACCCGCCCACCAGTTCCCCACCGGCGCCCCGCTGGCACCGGCCCGGCGGCAGTGGGTCCTCGACTGGGCGGGGTCCCGGGACGGGCTGCTCATCGAGGACGACTACGACGGGGAGCTGCGCTACGACCGCCTTCCGGTGGGTGCTCTCCAGGGGCTCGACCCCGAGCACGTCGTGTACATCGGCTCGGCCGGCGCGGCCCTCTCCCCGGGCATCTGCCTGAGCTGGATGGCCCTTCCCGAGCAGCTCGTGGAACCCGTGCTCGCCGCCCAGAGCGAGCAGGAGCCGTGTGCCTGCGTCCTGACCCAGCTAACGCTCGCCGACTTCATCGCCTCCGGCTCCTACGAGCGCCACGTCCGCCGCATGCGTCAGCGCTACCGTCGTCGCCGCGACCAGCTCGTCACGGCTGTCGCAGAGCGGGGCGGCCGGTTGCGGCCCACCGGGATCGCCGCGGGCCTCCAGCTGGTGCTGCGGTTGCCGCCGGGCACGGAACGGACGCTCGTGGAGGCGGCGACCGCGGCCGGGATCGCCGTCGACGGGCTGTCCACGTTCCGCCACCCGGACGCACCGACGGCCGCGGCGGACGGCCTGGTCGTCGGCTACGGCGCCCCGTCCGACCAGGCCTTCGACGCCGCGGTGGACGCGCTGTGCCGGGTGCTGTCGCAGCACACCTGACCGGTGCCGCGCCGGGGTCAGCCGGCCTCGGCCGCGCCGCGGACCAGCAGGTGGCCGAGCTCCTCGAGACGGGAGCGCACCTCGCCCTCCGGCTGCTCGTCGGCCACGGCGAGAGTGCGCTCCCCCAGGCGGCGCATCAGGTCGGCGAGGACGGCGCTGTCGGGCTCATCGCTCTCCAGCTCGCCGCGCAGCTCGGCCAGCATCGCCCCGATCTCCTGCAACGCGACGGCCGCCGTGCCGTCCAACCGGTCCTGCCAGCGCTGCACCTCGACCAGCCCGCCGGCGATGCCGAGCGCGAGGGGTCCGGACTGCAGGGCGCTGGTCGTGAGCTCCAGGTCGTGTTCCACCGGGTCGGCCATGGAACTGCCGATACCCGCCCGGCCGCCCCCGGAACCCGCTGTCGCCCGAACGCAGTGTCGGGAGACCCCGGCCGGCTCACGACCCGGGGCTCGGCGGGGTCAGCTGGGCCCTGGCCACCTCCGCGATCCGGGCGTGGGTGGCGAACCAGACTCCGGTGTGCCCGGCGATGTGCGCGAGCAGCTCACGCAGCACCACCAGCCGGGACCGGTGGCCGATGATGTGCGGGTGCAGGGTGAGCTGGAACAGCCCGCCCTCGGCGTAGGCGGCGTCGAACTCGTCACGCCAGATCTCCAGCAGGGCCCGCGGCCGGGTGTAAGGCCGCAGCGCGCCGTAGCGCTCCATCATCAGGTACGGGGCGTCGTCGCGGATCCACTCCACCGGGATCTCCACGATCCCCGTCGGCCGGCCGGCGGCCACCAGCTCGTAGGGCTCGTCGTCGGCCATCAGCGACGAGTCGTAGCCCAGCCCGAGCTGCTCGATGATCGCCAGCGTCCGATCGGAGAAGTCCCAGCTCGGAGTGCGGATACCGACCGGGCGCACGCCGCTGAGCTTCTCCAGCACCTCGATCGCACGGGCGGTGAGATCGAGCTCGGCGGCGGGCTCCAACGTCATGTTGCGTTCGTGGATCCAGCCGTGCACGCCCACCTCGTGCCCGCCCGCGATGTAGGCGGTGACCTCGTCCGGGTGCAGCAACGCCGACACCGCGGGCATGAAGAAGCTGGCCGGAACGCCGAACTCGGCGAGCAGCGCGAGCACCTTCGGCGCGGCCACCCGCGCGCCGTACTCGCCCTGCGAGAGCTTCCCCGGCCGGGTCTCGCCGTCGCGTAGGGGGATCGTCTCGTGGTCGGGGTCGAAGGAGATCGCCACCGCGACCCGGGCGCCGCCCGGCCAGCTCTCCGGCACCAGCCGGGCCCCGGCGCGCACCCGGTCGACGTGCCCTCGCCACGTGGTCTCGTCCCACTGCCACGGCTGCGGTTCCGCGGTCACGGGGTGCCCTGCCGGAACGAACTGCTGATCGGCGCGCCGCTCATCCGATCACTCTGCGACGCCGGATTTCCCCGGTCAAGGCACGCCAGCGGCCGGCGTCCCGAGGGCGGTCACCGCGCCGCGTGACGGCCGTGTGCCCGCCCGGGTGCCGGCGGCGGCCGATCGGGTCCAGGGCGACCCGTCGGCCGGTTGCACCGGGTCGTTCCGGGGGCGCAGGTTCCCACCATCATGTAATGGACCGGGGGCCGCTCTCCGGAGAAGGGTCGCAGTAGTGAGCGTCCACGTGACCACCCTGCCGATCCGACACGCCGATCCCGTGGAGCGCAGCGGCGTGGTGATCGTGTGCGACGGCTCGGAAGCACCGGACTGGGTGGTGCAGTGGTGCCGCCGGTCCGGCCGGTGGCTGCGCCGCCAGCACCTCCCGGAGGCCGCACCCGGCGACTTCCCCGCGTCGGCCCAGCGCATCGAAACGATCGCCGAGACCGCGGCGGACGCGGCCCGCCAGGGCGTCGCCGTCCTCGCCGTCGTCTCCGAGCCCGGCACCGCCGCCCGCTCGGGGCCGCGCCGGGTCGTCGCCGCCGTGCAGTCCCTGCCCGACGACGCGCCCGTGCTGGCGGCCGCCGCCACCGCCGCCCAGCACATGGGCGCGGAACTGGTCGTCGCGCACGGGGTGCCCACCTCGTTCGGCGCGCGCAGCGTCGGGCTCGACGCCGCACTCGACCGCGCCCGGAGCCTCCTGCACCGGGCCGAGGCCGACGTGCTCGACGCCGTCCCCGGGCTCACCGTGGAGCAGCGGCTGCTCCGCGTCCACCCGCACGAGATGGTCGGCGAGGGGCTCGACGCCGACCTCCTGGTCGTCGGCGCCTCACGTACGTCCCCACCCGGTCCGCTCGGGCTCGTCGCCTGCAGCGCTCTGCACCACGCGCCGTGCTCGGTGCTGCTCACCCCCCGAGCCCCACTGCCCCGGCACGGTTCCTGAGGATCGGAGGCCCTTCGGCCTTGTCGGCGGCCCGGCGCGGTCCCAGACTTGGCACGGGCACCAGTGGAGGAGGACGCGCGATGCGTTGCTGCACGGGAGACCAGATCGTCGTCGAGACCACCACGCTCGACACCCGGCCTCGACGGGGTGAGGTGGTCGAGGTGATCGGCGACGGCGAGCGGGAGCACTACCGGGTCCGCTGGCAGGACGGCCACGAGTCGGTCTACTTCCCTGGCCCGGACGCCCGGGTGGTGTCGGAGGGCTGACGCTCAGCCACCCACGAGTCGCCCGTTTCCGACCCGCGAGTCGCCCGTTTCCGACCCGCGAGTCGCCCGTTTCCGACCCGCGAGTCGCCCGGTCAGAACGTGGTGAAGGTGGCCGCTCGCACGGCGTCGTCACCCATCTCGGCGCACCGGTCGTACTCCGCCCGGCGGGTGGCGAGGATGCACCGGCCCAGCAGGTCTCCGAGGCCTTCCATCAGCACCGGGTCGGCCTCCAGCAGCGCGTGGGCGGTCCGCTGGTCGGTGGGCAGCGGCTGGACCCCGCAACGGCCGGCCTCCTCCCAGCTCAACGACGCCGGATCGCGCGGGGCCGGTTCGGGCAGGTCGAGCTCACGGGCGACGCCGTCGAGCCCGGCGAGGATCAGGCCGCCGAGTGCGAGGTAGGGGTTGCTGCTCGCGTCACACGCCTTCAGCTCGGCGTTGGCGCTCTCCTGCTCCCGGCCCCGGAACGGGGACGCGACCCGCAGCGCGGCCTCCCGGTTGTCGAAGCCCCACGAGACGGTCGACCCGGCCCAGGCGCTCGGCCGGAGCCGGTCGTAGGACAGGTAGGACGGGCAGGTCAGCGCGACGAGAGCGGGGAGGTGGTCGAGCACGCCGGCCAGGAACGCGCGGGCCCGCTCCGACACGGCGAACGGGTCGGCGGGCTCGGGCAGCAGGTTCGTGGTGCCCTCGCCGTCCCACAGGGAGAAGTGCACGTGGGTCCCACTGCCGATCGCGTCCGGCCACGGCCGCGGCGCGAACGACGCCAGCAGGCCGTGCCCGCACTCGGCGACCCCGCGGACGGTGTCGCGCAGCCGCAGCTGGTTGTCGGCGGCGGCCAGCGCGTCGGCGTAGCGGACGGAGATCTCCTGCTGTCCCGGCCCGTACTCGTTGATGGCCTGCTCGACCACGAGACCCTGCTCGACCAGCGCGTCGACGATGTCGTTCATGACGGGGGCGGCCCGGTCCAGGCCCGCCGAGGAGTACACGGGCCCGTCGGCCCACGGCCGTGGCCCGTCGGGGGTGCGTTCGGCCAGGTAGAACTCGTTCTCGAACGCCGCACGGACGCGCAGCCCCGCCTCGTCTGCCGCC
This sequence comes from Pseudonocardia xinjiangensis, assembly GCF_012911925.1. Lineage (GTDB taxonomy): Bacteria > Actinomycetota > Actinomycetes > Mycobacteriales > Pseudonocardiaceae > Pseudonocardia > Pseudonocardia xinjiangensis. The sequence continues at coordinate 16,142 of NZ_JAAXKY010000017.1, forward strand.
GCCACGGCGCGCTGCAGGAACGCTCGTGGGCAGCAGCCCCAGTCCCGCCCGTCGTGGCCCACCTGGTCGCACAGCACGCTGCCCACCCCGTCCAGCCAGGGCAGCCGGACATAGGTGGTGAGGTCGGGGACGATGCGGATCTCGCCCACCGGTTCCATGTCCTCGACCGCGACGAGGTCGTCGAGCACGTTGATCGCGTTCTGCGCCCGCGTCAGCCCGAGCCCGGAGGTGAGCGCCCCGTCCAGCCGCGAGGCGTGCGCCTGTTTGCCGCGGATCACCCCACTCGGGTCGCAGTAGAGGAACCGCAGCAGCCGCACCCCGTCGGCCGCGATCCGGTCGAGCAGCTCGGTGTGCCCCGGCGGGGCGTCCGTCACCGCTCCCCCAGCGCGTAGACGCGCCGCGCGTTCCCCGCGCCGACCATCGCGGCGACGCGGACCGCGTCGGCCGAGGACCAGTCGCCCGACGACACCCACGCACCCAGGAGTTCGGTCATCGCGCGGCGCCACAGCAGCGCGCCCAGGTGGTGCAGCTCCGGGGGGCCCCATGCGTCGGAGGAGAAGAGCACCTTGGCGAACGGCGCCACCTCCAGCGACTCGGCCACCACCGCCGCGCTCCGCGAGCCGGCGTAGTTGATCGCCAGCCCGACGTCGAGGTAGACGTGCGGGAACGCGGCGGCGAGGTAGGCCGCCGTGCGGTGGTACGGGTAGCAGTGCAGCAGCATGATCGGCACCTGGCGGTCCTGCACCCGGCGCAGGAACCCGGTCATCAACGACGGGTCGCTGCGGTGCAGGGTGAGGTCGGTGTCGCCGTAGCCGACGTGGAACTGCAGCGGGAGCCCCCGTTCCACGCCCACCCACAGCAGGTGGCGCAGCAGCACCGGGTCGGTGAGGCGTCCCCCGGCCCGCAGCCACTGCCCGGCGGCTCGCCGCACCTCGCCGGGATCGGGTGGCTCGGGATCGAAGTCGAGGCCGTACCGGTAGGCGATCACCGACTTCAGCCCGACGGCGCCACGCGCCCGCTCGTCGAGGGCGGCGGCGAACGCGGCCGCGAAGCCGGACGCGTCGGTCCCCGCCGCTGCCACGTCCTCGGCCACCGACTCCAGCCGGACGACCTCCTCGGCCGATGCCGGCTCGGTGGGCGTGCTCGCGGCACTGGCCATCTCCGCGGGCCCGAGAATCTCGTCGGCGCGGTAGCCCGTCTCCACGAGGAAGCACCCGATACCGCTCGCGGTCAGGAAGCGGCGGGTCACCTCGGCTGGGCCGAGCACGCGGCGCCGCTCCAGGTAGTCGGGCACGTCGACGTGCGGGGGCAGATCGAGCACCGGGGCACACCAGCGGCGGACGGCGAAGCCGATCTGCGAGTCCAGATGCGAGGTGCCCGCAGGTGCGGGCCAGGAGGACTCGGAGAGCCCGGCAGCGAAACCGGCGGCGTCGAGGCCGCCGCTCGCCGCGCCGTGGACGTGGTGGTCCACGAGCCGCAACGAGTCCACAGCCGCCGCAACCGGCTCCGTCATGGCCAATCCCCCGATCGACGAGCTGGGGATCAGCAGACCGCCATGCGCCGGGCGCGTCAAGGACGCGGCCGGGCGGCTGCCCGAGGCCGACCCGCCCTCACCTGCGGAGGTGGCTCCCCCGCGTCCGCGAGATCACAGCGCGGCCCGGGCGGCGGAGCTCAGGGATGGTGACGGCGACGGCCCCGCCCGCGGAACATGTCCTTGACCTTCTCGACCATTCGCCTGAAGCGGCCCTTCACCTCGTCCGATCTGCCCTTGGCCTGGAGGCGCCTGTTGCCGGTGACCTCGCCGGTGTTCCGCTTGAAGCGTCCGCGCAGTTCCTGGGCCTTGTTGCCGAGCTTGCTCGTGAAGCTCACAACAGCCACCTCCTCCGACCGGTTCCCGGGCCCCTGCCCGGGAAGCCGGCTCGTCCGCGGGGTACCACGGGCGGAGACCCGTCAGCTACCCCATTCCGGTGAGAACCCGCAGGTCACTGCTCACGATCCCGAGACCGGACGACGCGTCTGGGCCGGGATGAACACGGTGCGCTGCGGCGTGTCACCGGCTCTGCGGCGACGGCTCCCCCAGTCGCCGCGATGACGGCCCGACGCCGGTGGGGCGCAGTCGGCCTGGCGCGGCAGCGTGTCGTGGGGGTCGATGATGTCGAGGCACCGGAGGACCTGCCGGCTGCACCCGACCACGCGGAACGCGACGTCGTGGCGCGTGGCGATGCTCGCCACCTCCAGGAGTGCGGAGAGGCCACGCGCGCCCACGAAGGTCACCGACGACAGGTCGACGACCAGGCTCGAGAGGCCTGGACCGGTCCGGAGCTGTTCGGTCAGGCAGCGGGTCAGTGCCGGCTCGGTGAACAGGTCGATCTCGCCGCTGACGTGCACGGTCACTTCCGTGGCCGGCCCGCTCACGCTGACGAGCCGGATCCGTGCGGTGTCGATTTCTGGCGACGGCGCCTCTCGACCGCCTGCGAACACGTCCATGCCACACACCCGCACTTCCCGGCCTCGCCGGCGGAGGCCATCGTTCTGCGTGAGAAGGGCCAGGAGACTCGGAGCCGACAGCTTCGGTGGCACTCCGCGAACCTCGTACCCGACGAGCTCCGAGCCAGGTCGCCCCGGATGCGGTTGCTGATCCGGCGCGGCTTGTCCAGCGGACGCGGAGCAGGGGCCAGGCCTGCGTCGTGGCCTGACTGTAGCGGCGTCCACCCCGTCTGAACAGGGCGAACCCCGGTCGGAGGAACTCCTCACCCCCGGTCGTCACACGCTCCGCGCCCGCCCACGGCCTGCGGCGCAGCGGCGGCCGCCCGGTGCTCCACCCGGGTGGGCCCTACGATGACGGGCGGTGTGCCGGGAAGTCTGGTCGGCGGTCTCGTTCCCGACCCCTGTGGAGGCACAGTGACCACGCCGACCGGCCGTCCGTCACCCCGTCTGTTCGGCCGGGGGAGCTGGCCCGAGGTCAGCCGGGTCGCCGAGATCCTGCGCACCGAGACCGTGGGTGGCGCGCTGCTGGTCGGCGCCGCGGTCATCGCGCTCGTGTGGGCGAACTCGCCGTGGTCCGGCATCTACACCGGACTCGCCGGCCTCACGGTCGGCCCGGTCGCGCTGCACCTCGACCTGACACTGGCGGAGTGGGCGGCCGACGGCCTGCTGGCGATCTTCTTCTTCGTGGCCGGGCTGGAGCTCAAACGCGAGTTCGTGGCAGGCGACCTGCGCGACCCACGGCGCGCAGCACTGCCGGTCGCCGCCGCCGTCGGGGGGATGGCCGCCCCCGCCGTGATCTACGTGGCCCTCAACGCCGGCGCGGGCGCCGGTGCGCTGGCCGGATGGGCCGTCCCGACCGCAACCGACATCGCCTTCGCCCTCGCCGTGCTGGCCGTCATCGCCACCCACCTCCCGTCGGCGCTGCGGACGTTCCTGCTCACCCTCGCCGTGGTCGACGACCTCCTCGCGATCACGATCATCGCCGTCTTCTACACCGACTCCCTGCAGCTGGTTCCGCTCGCGCTCGCGCTGCTGCCGCTCGGGCTGTTCACGGTGCTGGTGCAGCGCCGGGTCCGGTCCTGGTGGCTGCTGCTGCCTCTCGCCGCGGTCACGTGGGCGCTCGTGCACGCCTCCGGGGTGCACGCCACCGTGGCCGGGGTGCTGCTCGGGTTCGCCGTGCCGGTGCTCCGGCGCGCCGACGGCCCCGGCCCGGGCCTCGCCGAGCACTTCGAGCACCGCTTCCGGCCGATCTCGGCGGGTTTCGCCGTGCCGGTCTTCGCGTTCTTCGCCGCCGGGGTGTCCGTGTCGGGGTCCGGAGGGCTCGGCTCGAGCCTCACCGACAGCGTCACGCTCGGCGTCGTCATCGCCCTGCTGGTCGGCAAACCGATCGGGGTGCTCGGCGCGACGTGGACCGTGCAGCGCTTCACCCGGGCCACCCTCGACGAGGGCCTGTCGTGGTGGGACGTGCTCGGGCTCGCCCTGCTCGCCGGGATCGGGTTCACCGTGTCCCTGCTCATCGGCGAGCTCGCCTTCGGCGCGGGCACCGAACGCGACGACCACGTCAAGATCGGGGTGCTGGCCGGGTCGCTGCTGTCGGCGCTGCTGGCCACGGTGGTGCTGCGCATCCGCAACCGCTACTACCGCCGCATCCGCGCCGCCGAGGAGCTCGACACCGACGCCGACGGCGTGCCGGACGTCTACCAGACCGACCCGGACCGGGGCTGAGCCCGAACCCCGGAGCCGGCCGGACTGTTTGCGCTGAGCCGTGGCGGTGAACCCCGGCCCGGTGACCGATGCGACAACCGAGGAAGCCCGCTCCCGGGTTCCGGTGCGGACGATCCTGACCACCATCGGGCTGGTGCTGGCCACCGGCGTCGCGGTGCTTCTCGTGACGCGGGTCGAACGCGTGCTGATCTGGATGGCCGTGGCACTGTTCTTCGCGGTCGCGCTGTACCCGGTGGTCGACTGGGTGCAGCGCCACGTCACCCGCGGCCGCCGGTCGCTCGCCACGCTGCTGGTGTTCGTGCTGGTGCTGGTCGTACTGGGCGGGCTGCTCGCGGTGTTCGCGGTGCCGCTGGCGCAGGAGGGCACGCAGGTCGCGGGGCAGCTGCCGCCCCTGATCGCCGACGCCCGCGCGGGCCGCGGCCCCGTCGGAGACCTGCTCACGCGGGTCCACGCCCTGGAATGGGTGCAGAACAACCAGGACCGGATCCGCGAGTTCGCCACGGGCCTCGGCACACCTGCGCTCGGTGTGGTGCAGGCGGCCGGCACGGCCGTCGTCGCCACCGTCACGATCTTCGTGCTGGCCTACCTCGCCGTGCTCGAAGGTCCGAAGGTCGTCGACGGGTCGCTCGCCCTGTTCCCGCCGGACCGCGCCGAACGGATCCGCAGGGTCACACACGACTGCGCGAAGACGGTCACCGGCTACATCTCCGGCAACCTGCTGATCAGCGTGATCTGCGGGCTGCTCACCTACGCCGTCCTCAAGATCGCCGGGGTGCCCTTCGCCGGGTTGATCGCGCTCTTCGTCGCCATCACCGACCTGATCCCGCTGGTCGGCGCCACGATCGGAGCGGTCGTCGCCACGATCGCAGGGTTCGTGCACTCCGTGCCCGCCGGGATCGCGGTCCTCGTGTTCTTCGTGCTCTACCAGCAGTTGGAGAACCACCTGCTGCAGCCGCTCATCTTCGCCCGCACGGTCAAGCTCAACCCGCTCACCGTTCTCGTGGCGATCCTGGTGGCGGTGGAGCTGGCCGGGATCCTCGGTGCCCTGCTCGCCATTCCCGCAGCCGGCATCATCCAGGTGATCCTGCGCGACGTCTGGGACCACCGCCGCGGCCGGCCCAAACCGCAGCCCACGGTCGGCCCGGAGCAGGTGCCCGTGGACCAGGCAGGCCGACCGGCGACAGCGGGCTGAGGCGGAGCGTCCCGCCGGGAGTCGACGTCAGGAACCCGCGCCCGCCCCGGCGCGCCTGTCGGGCGCGGGGGGCGCCGCAGTGGCGAACTGGGCCCACATCAAGGCGTGTTCGAGCCCGCACGCGTAGTCCCGGCAGCCCGACGGTCTGCCGTAGATGATCGCCTCGGCCCCGGCCAGCTCACGGACGATCGCCCTGGACGACACCGGGAGCCCGGTGAGCACCCCGGTCAGTGGCCCCGGACCACCCGCGCACAGCCACTGCAGCGCGTCCAGCGCGCCCCGCCGGAAGTTCGGCGTGCCCGCGTCCTCCCGGGCCTTCAGCGCGGCCATCTGCGCTACCAGGACGGGACGCTCCCGCATCCGACCATATCCGCTCATGATCACCTCCGGGCAACCACGGCGCGCCCCCCACCCGCGCAGCCCGCCCCTTCCGGATCGTCGGACGACTCTCCGAGGACGAGACAGAGAATCTACAACAGACACTATAGCTTCGGACGCCCTGCGACAGAAGCCCTGCGAGCACGGCCGCACAGCCGCCCCGGGCGCCGCCGCCCGGCATCCCCACCATTCCACCCATAATGGGCCATCTCGACAATTACCTATTTCTCCGGGTCGCCCCGAACAATTGCTACGCGTATCGTGCGACCAGTTGTCGGGGGAAGGACCGGGTAAAATGGCAGGCCGAGCATCCGGAATGACCGATTCGGCGAGTACGTCACTCACACCCGACCAGCGGAACTCCTTTCTCGCCGCCCTGCTCGGCTGGACGATGGACGCGTTCGACTACTTCATCGTCGTGTTCGTCTATGCCGACATCGCGCACGACTTCGGCGTATCGCTGACCCGAATGGCCTTCCTGACCACCGCGACCCTCATCATGCGGCCGGTGGGCGCGATCGTGTTCGGCATCTGGGCCGACCGGAGGGGCCGGCGCATCCCACTGCTCGTCGACGTGTGCTTCTACTCGGTCGTCGGGTTCCTCTGCGCGTTCGCTCCGAACTTCACCGTGCTCCTGGTGCTACGCCTGCTCTACGGCATCGGAATGGGTGGCGAATGGGGTCTCGGCGCCGCGCTGGCGATGGAGAAGATCCCGGTGAAGCGCCGTGGCTTCTTCTCCGGCCTGCTGCAGCAGGGCTACTCGCTGGGATACCTGCTGGCCTCACTCGCCTCGCTGGTGGTGATCACCGCACTCGGGCTGTCCTGGCGCTGGCTGTTCGCCCTCAGCATCATCCCGGCGTTGATCAGTCTCTTCATCCGGGTGCGGGTGCGGGAGTCCGAGGTGTGGAGCGCCACCCAGCAGCGGATGCGCGCGACGAACTCCACGTTCCGCGACGTCCTGCTCAATCCCGTGGTGCTGCGCCGGTTCGGCTACCTGATCCTGCTGATGACCGCGTTCAACTGGCTGAGCCACGGGACGCAGGACCTCTACCCCACCTTCCTGAAGGCCACCGACGACGGCGGAGCGGGCCTCTCCGTCGCCGCGTCGACGTGGATCGCGGTGGTCTACAACGTGGGCGCGATGATCGGCGGGATCGTGTTCGGCACCCTGTCGGAACGGTTCGGCCGCCGGTACACCATCGTCTTCTGCGCGATACTCGGGCTGCCGATCGTGCCGCTGTTCGCGCTCTCCCGGACGGCCGGGTTCCTCGTGCTCGGGTCGTTCCTCATGCAGGTGGTGGTGCAGGGCGCCTGGGGCGTGATTCCGGCACACCTCACCGAGATGTCGCCCGACACCATCCGCGGCTTCTATCCCGGCGTCACCTACCAGCTCGGGAACTGCCTGGCCGCGTTCAACCTGCCGATCCAGCAGAGTCTCGCTGCATCGCACGGCTACCCGTTCGCACTGGTGGCGACGGTCGTCCCGGTGCTGATCGCCGTGGCCGGACTGACCCTGGCAGGCAAGGAGGCGAAGGGCATCGAGTTCGGTGGCCGGCTCGGGACATCGAGGGCCGACGCCGCCCCGATCGGCGGGTCCTGAGGAGGGTCCCGGGCGCCCGCCCTCAGCGCGCCGGCAGGAACGCCATGACCCGGTCCTGCACCCGCTGCAGCAACGGTGGTGCGGCCAGCCGCTGGGCCACGATGTGCCCGGACCCGCCGCCGAGGCCGGCGCCGGGGTGGGTGGACGCGCCGATGTGCCACAGACCCGCGATCGGTGTGCGATGCGACCGGGTCGAGGGCAGGGGTCGCCACAGCACGGCCTGGTCGAGGTCGCAGGCGCCGCTGTACGGGTCGCCGTAGCGGGCGTTCGGGTTCGCCGCCGCGAGGTCCACCGGGGAGATGACCGTCGTGCCCAGCATCGTGCCGGTCAGGCCGGGCGCGTGCGCGGCGATGCGGTCGAGCACCCGGCCCGCGTAGGCGGACGCCAGCTCCCGGGTCCAGCCGCCGGAGGTGTCCAGCTCACCGGCCGCGTCCCCGACCGGGACGAAGGGCAGCTCCTGTAGCTGGACCCACAGCGCGGCGCCGCCGTCGGGCACGCGGGAGGGATCGAGCACGTCCTGGCGTCCCACCACGACGGTCGGGACCGCGGGCAGCAGGCCGGCCTCGGCCTGCGCGCAGGCGATCGCCGTGCCGGCCGAACCGTCGGTCAGGTGGATGAGCGGCCCGTCCGCAAGGCGGGGGTCGCGCCAGGCCGGTGGGCCGGACAGCGCGACGTGGATCTGCATGGCGGCGCGTCCGTACCGGAACCGGGCGGCCTCGCGACGGGCCTGCTCCAGCCCGGCCACCTCGGTTCTCACCTCGGGGAGGAGCTCGCCGTACAGGGCGTCCGGCGGCACCGACACCAGTACCGCCCGGCCCGCCCAGATCGACTCGCCCGCGAGCCGCACCCCCATCGCCCGGCCGCCCGCCACCACGATCTCCTCGACGGGCGCGCCGAGCCGCACCTCGACGCCGAGCTCGTCGAGCAGCCCGCGGAAGGCCGCGACGAAGGCTGCGGCACCGCCCTCGACCACCGGCAGTCCGACGCCGTGCAGGGTCGCGGCCAGCAACGGCAGCATCAGCCCGCCCTGCGCCTGGTCGGGGGCGAGGCCGGCGTGCAGCAGCCACGGCACCCACAGATGGTCGACCTCGCCGCCGGTGAACCGGCTGCGCGCCCAGGCCCGGCCGCCGGTCACCGTGGAGCGCAGCAGCTCCTCGAGATGGCCACGGCCGAGCCTGCGCCTGCTGTCGGTGAGTGCTCGCACCGTGCCGGTCGAGCGTGGTTCGGTGCCCAGCACCGCGCCGACCAGCGGCAGCAGGTGATCGAACTCGGCCAGCGCGGCGAGGTACGCACTCCGGTCGGCGGCACTCCCGAACGCCTCGGCGGTGCGGACCGGATCGCGGTACGCCATGGTCACCCGGCCGTCGCCCGCCACGCTGGCGGTCAGTTCGCCGTCGGTATTGCGGTAGCGGAGACCGTGCCGATGCAGGTCGGAGCCGAGCGCCGCGTACGCGCCGCCGGAGACGAACAGCGGGTGCCACGACGAGTAGGTGTCGTGCCGGTAGCCCGCACCGTCAGCTCGGCGGAGTCGATGAACCCGCCGAGCCGGTCGTTCCCGTCGACGAGGGTGACCGTCCAGCCTGCCCTCGCCAGCTCCGCGGCAGCGACCATCCCGTTGATGCCGGCACCGACGACGATCGCGTCCCGCGGGCCGGTCATGACGCCTCCCCGTGTCCAGAGTGACCTTGTTTCCCGCCGACGCTACGCGACGCGCCAGACGTAGAATGTACTGAACGGTACACTTCAGGCGAACGACAGGAGCACCATGAAGCAGCTGCCGTCCACCGAACGCGGGCGCCGGACACGGGCTGCCATCGTCACCGCCGCGGCGCGGCTGATGCAGGAGCGGGGCCTCGCCTCCCCGTCCATGGACGACGTCCTCGCCGCGAGCAACGCCGGGAAATCGCAGCTCTACCACTACTTCGACGGCAAGCAGGACCTGGCCGTCGCGGTCCTGCACCACCAGTTCGAGCGGGTGATGGCGGCGCAGCCCAGCCTGGGTGACCCGGCGTGCGCCGACCTCGGGCAGTGGCGCGCCGAGGTGTTGCTGGCTCACCGCGAGAGCGGTATGGGCACCTGCCCCCTCGGGGTGTTCGTCGGCCAGGTCGACCAGGACCCGGTGCTGCGCGACACGCTCGCCGATCTCTTCCGGCGCTGGCAGGACGCCCTCGCCGGGCTGGTCGACCGGGCCGTCCGGGCGGGTGGGGTCATCCCGGACACCGATCCGGCCGCGGCCGGGCGGGCCCTGCTCACCGCGCTGCAGGGCGGGATCATGCTCGCCCACCTGCACGGCGAACCGGAGCCGCTGGCGCACGCCGTCGACCACGTCGTCGACGGCCTGACCGGCTCCGCTCGCGCACCGGGAAGCGCCTGATGCGCGACGGTCGTGGGGACCGGCAGCGCGGTGGTTCTCAGTCCTGCTCCGCAGGCGGACGGCGGACCGCCGCCATGGTCTTGTGCGCCCGGTCCCTCGACTCCCGATGACGCCGCTCGACGGCCTCCCGCAGCCGCTCCATCGAGGCGGGGTCGGCGACCTGCCGACACGTGCAGTCGGCAGGCAGGAACCACCCACAGCGCCCGCAGATCATCGCCGATCTCCTTCCGTACCCCGGGGAGGACAACCGACTGTCGTGCGGCGAGGCGCCGACCGCGCCCGTGTGTCCCCGGTCTCGTTGCTGGAGGAAACGCGCGCTGCGCGCCGGCGGTTCAGTGGCGGGGCGACCTGCGGAGAGCGGGGCATGACGCGGCCGATGAGTCCCCGGCCTCCCCGTGGTCTACCTGGCATGGGGCCGACAGCAGGACGACGGGAGACGGCTGCGCGACCGCTGGCGAACGGTCGCGTGGCCACCAGACTGCCCGCGCAGGACCTCCACCGGGCGCGGGCGTTCTACGCGGAGAAGCTGGGCCTCGAACCGGCGGAGGAACGACCGGGCGGCCTGCTCTACCGCTGCGCGGAGGGCACGTTCGCCCTGTTCGCCTCCACCGGGGCTCCCTCGGGGACGCACACCCAGATGGGCTGGGACGTTGACGACATCGACGCGACGGTTGCCGACCTGCGGTCTCGCGGGGTGGAGTTCGAGGACGTGAACCTGCCCGGCCACACCGTCGACGGGATCACCACGGTGTCGGGCAACTACCCGAGCACGGGCACCGGCGAGCGGGCGGTCTGGTTCCGCGACAGCGAGGGCAACATGCTCGGAATCGGTCAGGCCGTCCGCTGACCGGCAGCGGGCGCGCCCGGAAGGATGCGCCTGGCGCCGGCGAACTCGTGGCCGGTGTCCCACTGCTCCCAGTCGACGATCTGCACCGACGCGGCGGCGTTCGGTGAGTGGATCATCCGGCCGGCACCGACGTACATGCCCACGTGGTGCACGCTGCCGACCCCGCCCGGCCGGGCGAAGAACAGCAGGTCGCCCGGCTGCAGCTCGCCGGCGGCCACCGCCGTGCCGAACGTCGACTGGGGCCCGGAGTCGCGGGGAACGGCGATCCCGTGGGCACGGTGGACGGTGTAGATGAGCCCCGAGCAGTCGAGCCCGTAGGCGGAGGTTCCCGCCCACAGGTACCGCAGGCCCAGGAACGTCGTCGCGGTGGCGACGAGATCCTCGCCCGTCGGCGTGGCGGGCTGCTCGCCCGGCGCGTGGACGTCCACGGCGTCCCGGCGGAGCCAGGCGGCGGAACCGTCCGGCAGGACGACCCGGACGCCGTCGGTGGTCTGCGCGAGAACCGGTAGCTGCGTGGTGACGCTGACCTCCAGGTGCGGGGTCGTCCCGTCCGGGGTGGCACTGAGCCAGGTCCGCGTGGCGGTGACGACCGCACGGTCCCGGTTCCTCGCGTCGGCGGCGAACCCGGCGTTCGCCACGAGCTGGCGGACCGGAACCCAGCCGGGATAGCCCCGGGCATCGCGTGGGGTCGCCTGGTCCAGGACCACCACGTGCGCCCAGTCGCCTGCGACCTCGGTCACCTCGACCTCGGAGCCGAGGACCGCCTGGGTCTCCAGATTGCCGGTGAGCCATCGGCGCGTCCCGGTGTCCGCCATCCTCCGGTTCCACCGGTCCAGCTCGACCGGGTTACCGAGGGCAGGCGCGTCCAGGTCGCGCGGGCGGTCCGGGGCCACCCACAGGGTCGCCACGCTCACGTTCACGAAGGCGTGGTCGCCGGGCCCGAGCCCGCCCGGCGCCGGGGCCGCCGCGGCCGTTCCCGTGACCGCGCACAGCACTCCCACCGTGAGCACACCCACCACCGTCCGTCGACCCGTCACCGTCGGACCCTCTGTCACGAGAGCCGTCGCCGGGGCGGCTTTCCCTCGAACGGGCGTAACGGTTCGTCCCGACATGCGGCGGCCGGTGCGTCCGGTGGGTAGGTTCCGGTGATCGCCGCCGACGCGCCGATCCGCACAACTGCCACGCGCACCACCGCAAGGAGTCTCGATCAGTTTCCCGGAGTACGTCCTCGACCACTACGACCGGCTCCTCGAGCTGTCGCTCGAGCACCTCGCCGTCGTGCTCGCCGGGCTCCTCGTCGGCAGCGTGGTCGGGCTGGCACTGGGTATGGCGGTGCACCGCACGCCGCGGGCACGCTCCGCGGCCGTCCACGTCTGCGGGCTGATCCTCACCGTGCCGTCGCTGGCGATGTACGCCCTGCTGCTCGCGCTGCTCGGCACCATCGGGACCCTGCCGGTGATCGTCGCGCTGGCGCTCTACTCGCTGCTGCCGATCGTGCGCAACACGGTCACCGGGCTCAACGGGGTCGACCCCGCGGTCGTCGAGGCCGCCCAGGGGGTCGGGATGGGGCGCTGGCGCCGGCTGGTGAGCATCGAGCTGCCGCTCGCGTGGCCGGTCGTGGTCACCGGGGTGCGGGTGTCCGCGGTGCTGCTGGTGGGGGTGGCGGCGCTGGGCCCGATCATCGGCGGCCCGGGGCTGGGTGAGCTGATCTTCTCCGGGCTACGGGTGATCACGAGCCCCAACGCGGTCAACCTCGCCCTCATGGGCACGCTCGGTGTCGTGCTCGTCGGCATGCTCCTCGACGGCGCGTTCCTCGTCCTGACCCGCGTGACTACGTCGAGGGGAGTCCGCTGATGCCCGCCATGATCGAGCTCGAACAGCTGACCAAGCACTACCCGGGCCGGTCCGCTCCCGCGGTCGACTCCCTCGACCTGACGATCGCCGAGGGCGAGATCGTCATCCTCGTCGGGCCGTCCGGCTGCGGGAAGACCACGACCCTCAAGATGATCAACCGGATCATCGAGCCGTCGTCGGGGATCATCCGCCTGCAGGGCGAGGACGTGACCAGGGCGAACCCCGACCATCTCCGCCGCCGCATCGGCTACGTCATCCAGCAGGTCGGCCTCTTCCCCCACCAGACGATCGGACGCAACATCACCACGGTCCCCCGGTTGCTCGGGTGGTCGCAGCAGCGGATCGACGACCGGCTCGACGAGCTCATGCACCTCGTGGGCATGGACCCCGGGACCTACCGGGACCGCTACCCCAAGGAGCTCTCCGGCGGTCAGCGCCAGCGGGTCGGGGTGGCCCGCGCGCTCGCCGCGGACCCGCCGGTGATGCTGATGGACGAGCCGTTCGGTGCGCTCGACCCGATCAGCCGCGAACGGCTCCAGAACGAGTTCCTCCGCCTGCAGGAGGAGATCCGCAAGACCATCGTCTTCGTCACCCACGACATCGACGAGGCGATCACGATGGGCGACCGGATCGCGATCCTGCGGGAGGGGTCGACGGTCGCGCAGTACGACACCCCGGAGACGGTGCTCGCGGCACCTGCCGACGACTTCGTGCGGGAGTTCATCGGCTCCGGCGCGGCGCTCAAGCGCCTCGGTCTCGCCCGGGTGCGCGACGTCGAGCTCGGGCAGTGGCCGACCTCCCCGATCGGCTCCGGGCGGGAGGCGGCGCTGCGCGCGCTCGCGTCGTCCGAGCACGGATCGGTGCTGCTGCTCGACGACCGGCGCCGGCCGCTGCGCTGGGTGCGGGCCGACGAGCTGGAGCAACCCGGCTCGCTGGAGCGGCTGGGCGTGGAGGTGCGCGGCACCGTCGAGCCCACCACGACGCTGGCCCACGCGCTGGACGCGATGGTGGGCAGCCGGGTGGGGGCCGTGGTCGTCGTCGACGGTTCCGGGGCCCTGCTGGGCACCGTCGACATGCGGGTGATCATGGCCGCGGTCGACACCATGCGCACCGACGCCCACGAGCAGGACCGCGAGGAGGTGCCGTCGCGGTGAGCCTCGGCCTCGAGGACCCGTACGCCCGCACCGACACGGTGGTCACCGAGCAGCGGCCGCCCGGCTCGCGGACCGCGCAGTGGCGCCGCTACCTCGGCGTGCCCGCGCTGCTGGCCCTCGTCTGCGTCGGCGTGGTGGTCTTCGTCGCGTTCGCCGACCTCGACGACGTCGAGCGCCGCCTGCTCACCTTCGACGGTCTCCGCACGGCCACGCTCGTGCACCTGGAGCTGGTCGGCCTCTCGACGCTGCTCGTCATCGTCCTCGCGGTGCCGCTGGGAATCCTGGTCTCGCGGCCGTGGGCGCGCCGCCTCACCCCGGTCGTCGTCGGGCTGGGCAACATCGCGCAGTCGGTGCCCTCGCTCGGGGTGATCGTGCTGTTCGCGATCCTGTTCGCCCCCGGCTTCGGCGGCGCCGTCGTCGCGCTGGTCGTCTACGCGTTCCTGCCCATCCTGCGCAACACGATCGTCGGACTGCAGCAGATCGACCCGTTCGTCGTGGAGTCCGCCCGCGGCATGGGCATGTCGAGCAACCGGGTGCTGCGGGAGATCGAGCTGCCGCTCGCCGTGCCGGTCATCCTCGCCGGCGTGCGCACCGCGGCCGTGATCGGCGTCGGCACGGCCACCATCGGAGCGCTCACCAACGCCGGGGGGCTCGGCAGCGTCGTCTACGGCGGCATCGTGCAGAGCCGCACCCCGGTGATCGTGGTGGCGAGCATCCTCACCGCGGTGCTCGCCCTGCTCGTCGACCACGTCCTCGGCGTGGCGGAAAACGTCCTGCGGCCCCGTGGCCTCTAGCTTCAACGCCCAACATCCCACGAAGGAGGCGCTGTGACTTCCAGAGCCACATCCCGATCGCACCGTGTGCTGGGCGCGCTGGCCCTCGTCGGTGCGCTCGCCCTGACAGCATGCAGCAGCGGGTCGGGCGGCGCGGGCGGTGGAGACACCGGCGACTCGGTGGCGGCCCGCGTCCACCTGGCGGGCACCCAGATCGCCGTGGGCTCCAAGGAGTTCACCGAGCAGCTGATCCTCGGGCAGATCACCGTGCAGGCGCTGCGGGCCGCGGGCGCCACGGTGGAGGACCGCACGGCACTCGTCGGCACCCCGGTCGTGCGCGGCGCGCTGCTGTCGGACCAGATCGACATGTACTGGGAGTACACCGGCACCGCATGGCTCGGGCCGCTCGGCAACACCGACCCGGTCGCGGGCGAGCAGGCCCAGTTCGACGCGGTCAAGAACGCCGACGCCGCCAACGGGATCACCTGGCTCGCCATGGCGGGCGCCAACAACGCCTACGCGCTCGCCGCGAACCCCGACGCAGCGAGGGAGTTCGGCGTCGCCACCATCAGCGACTACGCCCGGCTGGCGCAGCAGAACCCGACGGCCGCCACCCTCTGCACCGCCGCCGAGTTCCCCACCCGCAACGACGGCCTGCCCGCCGTCGAGAAGACCTACGGCTTCGACCTCCCCGACGCCGACGTGGCCGTTCTCGACTTCGGACTGGTCTACACGAGCGTGGCCGCGCGCGAGCCGTGCAACTTCGCCGTCGTCTTCGGCACCGACGCCCAGGTACTCCAGAACAAGCTCGTCGTCCTGAAGGACGACAAGCAGGCCCTGGCCACGTACAACGTCGCGGTCAGCATGCGGACGCAGACGTACGCGGCCAACCCGGACGCCTACAACACCCTCTTCGGCGCGATCGCCGCGGCGCTCACCACCGAGCGCGCCACCCAGCTCAACGCGAAGGTCGACATCGACGGCGAGACGCCCGAGGACGTCGCCAAGGAGTTCCTGGTCGAGAACAGGATCATCACCGGCTGATCGCCCGGGCGGGCATGATCTCCTGCCGTGGTCGATCACCCGCCGCTGCGCCGGAACACCGGGTTCCAGCTCCTCTGGTTCGGCACCGCGGTCTCCCAGCTGGGCACGGAGATCACGAAGCTCGCGGTGCCGTTGTTCGTGCTCGCGCTCACCGGATCGCCGGCCTGGGCGGGGATCATCGCCGGCGCGGGTGTCGCCGGGAGCATCCTCGTCCTGATGCCGGCCGGCGTCTGGGTCGACCGGTGGGACCGCCGCCGCACGCTGGTCACCGGACAGGCGCTGCGGGTGGTCAACTCCGCATGCCTGTCCGCTCTGGTCCTCTCCGGCCACGTGCAGGTGTGGCAGTTCGTGCTGTTCGGCGTGGTCGACGGCGTCTGCGCCGCGTTCACCGACCTGGTCCGGTACGCGGCGATCCGCGGCCTGGTGCCCGTGGCCCAGCTGCGCACCGCCTACATGCAGGAGGAGTCGCGCAGCCACGCGGCAAGGCTGGCCGGACCGCCACTGGGCGGCCTGCTCTACGGACTGGCCCCGGCGGTTCCCTTCGTGGTCGACACGGTCACCTTCGTGGTCGCCCTCGTCAGCGGCGTTCTCGCGAAGGTCCCCCGGCGGCCCGGGCGGGCGTCCGCGGTTCCGTCGGATGACGGACCGGGAAGCGAGCCCACCCGGCCGAGCATGCGGCGGAAGGTGGGCGACACGCTCGCCTGGCTGTGGCACCGACGGGGCCTGCGCGAGGTCTACGGCGTGCTCACCGCCCTCAACCTGCTGGGTGGGGCGTTCATGATCCCGCTGATCGTGCTCGTCGGCGAGCGCGGCGGCGGGGCGCTGGGCACCGGGACCGTGCTCGCCGGCGCCGGGATCGGCGGCCTGGTCGGCGCGCTCGGCTCCACCCTGATCGGCCGGCGCCTTCCGGTCGGCGCGATGATGATCACGATCGTCGCGGTCTTCGGCACCGCGGTGGCGGCAATGGCTCTGCCGTTCGGCCCGTGGTGGCCGATGGTCCCGCTGATCGTCATCGCACTCTCCACCCCGTCGATCAACGTGGTGGTGAGCGCGGTCAACGCCCAGCTGGTGCCGGAGGACATGCTCGGCCGGATGAACGGGAGCCTCACCACCGTGGCGCGGGGGCTCGCCCCGCTCGGACCGGTGCTCGGTGGCGCGCTGGCCGCGACGCTGGGCGCCGCGGGCACGCTCGTGGTGCTCGGCGCAGCGCTGGTGCTCACCGCCGCGGGCACCGCGACCAGCCCCGAGCTGCGCCGGTTCACCGGGGAGGACGGTTCGGACAGTGCGGTGCCCGGCTCACCTCGATCGTCGGAGCGATGAGTCCGGCGGACGATCCTCGCCTTCCTGTCACGAACGGGGCCGCTGTGCTGTCCTTCCGGGGGACGGACTCTCGGACCGACAGGAGCGAACTCGTGCCACCAGCAGGTATCCCGGGCCGCATCCGGGTCCGGATGACCGCCCGTCCGATCGACGAGCCGCACCGCGTGTCCAGCCCGCTCGAGCTGCTGTTCGACCTCACCTTCGTGGTCGCGATCGCGGCCGTCACCGCCCAGTTCGCGCACAGCATCGCCGCCGGTCACGCCCTGGACGGGCTCGTGCTGTTCCTCCTGGTCTTCTTCTCGATCTGGTGGGCGTGGATGAACTTCACCTGGTTCGCCTCGTCCTACGACACCGACGACGTGCCCTACCGGCTGCTGACCATGGTGCAGATGGCCGGCGTACTGGTCCTCGCCGCCGGCGTGCCCACCGCGGCCGACCACGACGACTTCCGCATCGTCACGCTCGGCTACCTCATCATGAGGATCGGGCTCGTCGCCCAGTGGCTGCGGGCGGCCGTCGAGGATCCGCCGCGCCGGCGCACCGCGCTGCGCTATGCCGCCGGCATCACGATCCTGCAGGCGGGCTGGGTGCTGCGGCTCGTCCTCGTAGAGACGGGTGTCCTGACGTCCTGGTCCGCCCTGCTGCTGTTCTTCGTCGGCCTGGTCGTCCTGGAGCTCGCCGTGCCGCCGTGGGCGGAACGGACCGGGGCCACCACGTGGCACCCGCACCACATCGGCGAGCGCTACGGCCTGTTCACGATCATCCTGCTCGGAGAGAGCGTCCTCTCCGCGACCACGGCGGTCGAAGGAGCGCTCGCGGCGGGCGGCGTCAGCGGGTCCTTCGTCACCGTCGCCTTCTCCGGTCTCGTGCTGCTGTTCGCCCTGTGGTGGCTCTACTTCCTCCAGCCGGCGGGGGAAGGTCTGAGCGATCGCCGCCACCGGTCCTACCTGTGGGGCTACGGCCACTACGGCATCTTCGCGTGCCTGGCAGCCCTCGGTGCCGGCCTCGAGGTCGCGGTCGAGCAGAGCGGGCACGCCCTCGCGGCATCACCGCTGGTGATCGGCTACGCCGTCGCGATCCCGGTCGCCGTGTTCATCGCCTTGCTCCGGGCGGTCCACGTGTGCCTCGTCGCGCAGCCCGTCATCCGTCCCGTCGTCCTCGTGAGCTGCGTCGTCGTGATCCTGCTGCTGCCGCTCGGGGCGGCACCGCTCGGAGTGGCCGCCGTGGTGGCGGCGACCGCAGCCGTCTGTGTCCTGCTGGTGGCCGCCACCATCGCCCCGGGACTGCAGGTCCGGCCGCAAGAGGTGAACCGCTGAGTTCCCGGTTCGGGAGGAGTCGGAACGGTCATGCCGACGCACCTGCTCGAGACCCCCGAGGTCACGCTCGCCTACGACGTCCACGGCCCGCTGCCGGCCGCCGACGGCCGCCCGCCACTGGTCATGATCGCCCAGCCCATGGACGCCGGCGGCTTCGAGGCGTTGCGGTCGCACTTCCCCGACCGCACCGTGGTCACCTACGACCCGCGCGGGCTCGGGCGCAGCACGCGCAAGGACGGCCGCGTCGACCATGTGCCCGAGGTCCAGGCGGCCGACGTGCACGCCGTCATCGAGGCGCTCGGGGCGGGCCCGGTCGAGATGTTCGCGAGCAGTGGTGGCGCGGTGACCGCACTCGCCCTCGTCACGGCCCACCCCGGTGACGTCATCACCCTGGTGGCGCACGAGCCGCCGCTCATCACGCTGCTCCCCGACGCCCGGGCCGCCGCGCGCGCCAGTGCCGGCATCCGGGAGACCTACGAGGCCAAGGGGTGGGGTGCCGCCATGGCGGCCTTCATCACCATGACGTCGTGGGTCGGCGAGTTCACCGACGACTACTTCGCCCGGCCCGCGCCGGATCCCGCCCTGTTCGGGATGCCGGCCGAGGACGACGGCTCGCGTGACGACCCGCTGCTCTCCGACCGGTCCTCGGCCGTCAGCAGTTACCTGCCCGACGTCGACGCGCTGGCCGCGGCGCCGACGCGGGTCGTGATCGCCGTGGGCGAGGAGTCGCAGGGCACCCTCACCGGACGCACCGCGGTCGCGGCCGCCGAGTTGCTCGGTCAGCAGGCCACGGTGTTCCCGAGCCATCACGGCGGCTTCCTCGGTGGCGGCTTCGGCTACGCGGGCCAACCGGAGGCCTTCGCGCGGAGGCTGCGGGAGGTGCTCGCCTGAGGCCCGTCCGCGACATGGACACATGTCGCTGCCGCAGCGGCGTCAGGACAGCGTGATGTGTCCATGTCGCGCCTGTGTCAGCGGCTCAGGGCGGTCTCCCGCTCCATGCGCGACAGCTTCTCGGGATTGCGCACGGCGTAGAGCCCGGTGATGAGGCCGTCGTCGATGCGCACCGCCATGACGGTGTCGAGCTCGCCGTCGAGCCGGACGATCAGCGCCGGGTGGCCGTTGACCTGTGCCGGCTGCAGCGACATCACGGGGGCGACCCGGCCCAGCCCGACGGTCAGCAGGCGGGCCACCTTGTCGGCCCCCACGATGGGCCGCGGCACGGCCTGCTTGACTCCGCCGCCGTCACCCAGCAGGACGACGTCCGGCGCGAGGATGTCGAGCAGGCGTTGCAGGTCGCCCGTCTCGACCGCCCGCTGGAACGCCTCGAGGGCGCCTCGGGTCTCCGCCGGGGAGACGACCCCGCGCGGCCGGCGCGCCGCCACGTGCGACCGCGCCCGGTGCGCGATCTGACGGACCGCGGCCGGGCTCTTGTCCACCGCCTCCGCGATCTCGTCGTAGTCCAGGTCGAACACCTCGCGCAGCACGAACACCGCCCGCTCGACCGGCCCGAGCGTCTCGAGCACCAGCAGCATCGCCATCGAGACGCTGTCGGCCAGCGCGACGTCCTCGGCCACGTCGGGTGCGGTGAGCAGCGGCTCGGGCAGCCAGGAGCCGACGTAGGACTCCTTGCGCCGCCCGAGCGTGCGCAGCCGGGTGAGCGCCTGGCGGGTGGTGATCCGGACCAGGTAGGCCCGCTGGTCCCGCACGACGCCGAGGTCGACGCCCACCCACCGCAGCCAGGTCTCCTGCAGGACGTCCTCCGCGTCGGCGGCCGAGCCGAGCATCTCGTAGGCGACGGTGAACAGCAGGTTGCGGTGGGCGAGGAACGCCGCGGTGGCGGGGTCCGGGCGGTCGTCCTGGTTCATCGGCGACGCGCCGGCCATGGGGAGCTCCTCTTCACTCTGGACTGTGCCATCCCCCAGACACCGGAGCAGGCCGTTCTGTGACATCGGAGCGCTATGTCGCACGTCACAGCCGCGAGGCTGTCACAGAGATCGCGTCGCCGGCATCTCGTGGTCGCCCAGTGCGGAAGCACGTGTCACCACGAGTGAGGACGACGTCATGGACGCCCGGTTCAACCTGTTCGACAACGAGCTCGCCGTCAAGTTCGCCAAGCGGTTCGCCAATGCCAGCCTGGTGATCCAGCAGTCGGCACTGCCCAAGGCCACCCAGGAGCTCGTGGCGATGCGGACCAGCCAGATCAACGGCTGCGGCTTCTGCATCGACATGCACACCAAGGAGGCCATGGCCGCGGGCGAGACCACGGTCCGACTCACCCTCGTCGCCGCCTGGCGCGAGGCCACCGTCTACACCGAGGCCGAGCGGGCCGCGCTGGCGCTCGCCGAGGAGGGCACCCGGCTCGCCGACGCCCACGACGGAGTGTCCGACGAGACCTGGGCCCAGGTGCGCAAGCACTACGACGACGACCAGATCGGCGCGCTGGTCGCGCTGGTCGCCCTGGTCAACGCGGCCAACCGGCTCAACGTGATCGTGCGCAACCCTGCTGGCTCCTACGAGCCCGGCATGTTCGCCGCCGTGGTGAGCTGATCGACAGCCGAGTCCCGGCCCGGCCCGGATCATCCTGGTCCGGGCCGGGATGATCGCGCCATGTCCTCGAAAGCTCCGGTTTCCGATTTGACCGGATGGAACCGCACGTCTTTCACCGGCTCCGCGATCACCCACGAGTGCTACGAGAAGGGCACGGGCCCCGGCGTCGTGCTGCTCCCCGAGGTCCCGGGAATCACCCCGGAGGTGCTCGCTCTCGCCGAACACCTCGTCGGCGAGGGGTTCACCGTCGTGGTCCCGTCCCTGTACGGAACGCCGGGCCGGACCGAGACGACGGGGTACGCGCTGCCGGTGATGGCCAGGCTGTGTGTCGCCGCCGAGTTCCGCGCGTTCGCCACCAACGGCCGCCGCCCGGTCGCCGACTACGTCCGCGCGCTCGCCCGCGACCTCGCAGGCCGGACCCCAGGAGCGGGGGTCGGGGTGATCGGCATGTGCTTCAGCGGCGGGTTCGCGCTCGCGGCCGCCGTCGACGACACGGTGCTCGCCTCCGTGCTCAGCCAGCCGTCCCTACCGCTCCCGCTCGGCGCGGCCCGCCGCGCAGACCCGGGCCTGTCGGCCGACGAGCTGGACCGGGTCGCCGAACGCACCACCACCGACGGCCTGTGCGTGCTCGGGCTGCGGTTCAGCGGGGACCGCCTCGCCCCGCCCGAGCGGTTCGCGGGGCTGCGCAGCCGCCTCGGTGAGGCGTTCGAGGTGATCGAGCTCGACGCGTCACCCGGCAACGCCGCAGGGTTCCCCAGCGCCGCGCACTCCGTACTGACGAGGGAGGTCCGCGACACCCCCGGCCATCCGACCCTGGCCGCCCGGACCCGGGTGACGGAGTTCCTGCGCGACCGGCTCGCACCGGCGCGCCGGCCGGAAGCGCCGTGACACCCGCAGACGGAGTGCGGTGGTCGCGGCAGGGAACCACGTGGACGAACCCGGCTCCCCGCTTCCACCGCGGACGTCGCCCTGTCAGGCCTGCTGGGATCGCTTTGCCTCGAACCGCCGTACGAGTTCATCGCTCCGCGCGGCCTGGACCTTCCGTGCCTGGCCGGCCGAGAACCGCAGCAGGCCGAACGGTGCCGACAACCGGACGTGGTCGGTCACCCGGGTCCCGTCGGTGGCCGGTTCGATGCGGTAGCCGTAGTCCAAGCGGACCCCGCCAGGGCTGACTACGTCACCGGTCACGGTGCCCTCACCCAGGCGTAGGGCGACTTCGATGATGTTGTCGTAATGAAGCGGTCCCCAGCTGAAGCGCTCGACCGCGGTGTAGCGCACCACGTCCGGCTCGCGGCGGATGTTGCGGACCCCGACTATCAGCGGCGACAGGCCGACATGGTTGTCGGGGTCGGCCAGGTGCTCGAAGACCTCCACGGGAGAGGCGGGCAGGGTGGTCGTGGTGCTGAACTCGACGCTTTTCATGTGAGGTCCCGTGGCCGAGGGCGAAGGTCACGTTTGCGGGAGGAGTTTGGTCGTGCTGCGCGGTCCAGAACACGACGCTGTTCTCGTCGGTGACCGCTTGGTTGGTCTGCTGCCCGAGGCGTGACGGGCGCTACGTGCCACCGCAGATGCTTCGTGGTCTCTCTGCCTTGCGGGTGACCGACGCCGTCAGGGCCCCGCTCATCCCCGGACCGGAGCGTCGGGACGCTTCCCGGACCGCTCGGCCCGCAGGCGGGCCTCCGCGCGCTGCGCCTCGGCCCGGATGTTGCGCTCGCGGCGCAGCCACTCCGGCTGCTCCTCCTTCAACGCCGCGATCTGGGCGGTGGTCAGCGGCTCGGTGATCTCGGCACGGGCCAGCCCGGAGATCGACACCCCCAATCGGTCCGCGACGACCTGGCGGGGATGCGGGCCGTTGCGTCGCAGCTCGCGCAACCACTCGGGCGGATCGGCCTGCAGGGCGTCGAGCTCGTCGCGCGAGACCACCCCGGCCCGGAACTCGTCGGGCGTCGCGTCGGGGTGCACGCCCAGCTTCTTCGCCGCCGTCGCGGGCTTCATCGTCTGGGTCGACCTCTGCCGCGTCATACACCCAGGATATCGGGGCCGGACCAGCCGATAGCCTGGGCCGGTGACCGAGCCGGGCGACACCGCAGCGTTCAGGCTCGGCTACGTTCCCGGCGTCACGCCGGGCAAGTGGGCGCGGATGTGGGCCGAGCGCCGTCCCCACGTCAGCCTGGAGCTCGTCACGGCGACCACGGACGAGGCGCTGGAGCTGATCCGGACCGGTGCCGTGGACGCTGCCGTGCTCCGGCTGCCGATCGACCGGACCGGGCTCCACACGATCCCGCTCTACACCGAGACCACCGTGGCCGTCGTCCCGAAGGAACACGTGGTCGCCGCGACCGAGGAGGCCACGGTCGCGGACCTGGCCGACGAGATCGTCCTCCGCCCGCAGGACGACACACTCGCCTGGCCCGGTGACCTGCCGGGGCGGTCCGCGGCGATCACCCCCGCGACGACGGCCGCGGCGATCGAGCTCGTTGCCGCGGGCGTCGGCCTCCTGGTCGTCCCCCAGTCGCTGGCCCGCCTCCACCACCGCCGGGACCTCGTCTACCGACCGCTGACCGACGCACCGGGGTCGGGCGTCGGTCTCGCCTGGCCGGACGCGGAGAACACCGACCTGATGGAAGAGTTCATCGGGATCGTCCGCGGGCGCACGGTCAACAGCTCACGCACCCCCCGCCGGGACGCAACCCCAGCACCGGGCAGACCCGCCCCCACGAAGAAGAGCACTGCCCGGCGCGCTCCCGCCCGGCGCGGTACGCACCGTCGTTGAGTTCACCCACTCGATCTCCTACTCGGTGGCCTTCCAGGTGTTCGCCTGCGCCGCCCGGCACAGCTCCTCCCAGCCCTTCGCCGCCTCCGAGGTGGCGAACCGCGCCTCCCACCCGTCCGGCCGAGCAGGCGGCGCGGCCCGATCCCCACGCTTCGCAGGGATCGCTCAGGACCCGGTCGGCGCAGGCACCGGACCGAGATCATCTTCCAGCGGTCGCGACAACTCGGCCACGAGCGCGGGATCGGTGTGCACGGCCGCGGTCGCCTTCCACTCCACCAGGACCTGCGCCAACACCGACCACCGACCCAACTCCGCCGACGCACCCACCGCCCGCACGAAGTCCGAGACGAACTGGAGCCGCTCCGCAGCGGGCAGCAGGTCAGCCCACGGGAACTCCTCGACGAGGACCTCCGCCGCCGCTTCACCAGGCAGGTGGGCGAGCGCGTTGCGCAGCGCCCGCGCCGCGTACACGGCGCCCTCAGCTGCCGAGGTAGCGGAGTCCTCACGTACCAGCAGCAGCGGAACGCCGTCCCGGCGACGCACGCGAACATCGCCCTGATCGGCCAGTGCCGCGACACCCTTGGGATCGCGCTGCAACTCGCTCCACTGCACCTCGGTCGTCACACCACTAATTCTGAACTTTTTCAGAAGTCTTCGCAAGATTGTCGGCGCCCACCCACGTACTCCGACCCCGCCAGCCCCCGATCTGCAGCGAGGGTGTCGTTGATCTTCGCGTGGCGCGAGACAGAGGTACGTGGAGTCGAACGGAATGAACACTTACAGAGACCACTGCGAGGTCTCCGCAGGTGAGTAGGTGGGCGCGGCAGGGTTCGAACCTGCGACCGCTCGGGTGTAAGAGGGGCGGGCAGTGGCACCCAGGGCCTCTACCTGTGACGACACTGCCCGACATTGCCTCATGAAGGTTGCTGTGCCACCACATTTGACTGCAGGTCGCACCACGTTTGGCTCCACGAGGGCAACGCACTTCCGACTGATCCGGACTGGAGCCGACCTATTCATCTTGGCTTCACAACGAAGCTCGTGGCCGCGCCTTGCCCCAAACCGGCGTCAGTGGCTCCTCGCGGATACACCGAGGGGACGACGTTAGGCCGGCTACTCGTCGTTGGGCTCGGCAGAAGGAGACGGATCCTCGGACTTCCCTCGTCGCGCTGACTTACGCACGGTGCGGACTGGGACAGGTACGACCGTGGTGCAGATCGCGCACGGCTCGTGGTCCCACGACACGCGCCGACACTTTGCGGATTTGATCCGTTGGCCCTCTACTCGCCGTGGCCCGGCGGTTCGCCGGCGGCCACGGCGCCCGTGTCGTAGCTCTCGCGGCCCTTCGCGACGGCGTCGGTGAAGTAGCGGATGGAGTGCCCCGTGGCGATGCTCAGCACGGCAGGCCCGATGAGGGCCTGCGCCGGGTCGGCCGTAGGTTCGTCACCGTGGACGGACTCAGCGGAGCTTCGCAGCCCGCCTTCGGGGTCGGCGGTGAGGCCGCGACGCTCGTCGAGTTCCTCGGGTACAAGCGGGAAGCCATCATCAGGAAGGCGCTCGACCTGCCCGACGACGCTGCGCACCGCGCCGGCGTCCCGTCCGGCACCAGTCTCACGTGGCTGATCAAGCATCTGACCGCGTCGGAGCGGCTCTGGTTCGGCGGAGCCACCATCGACGAGTGGGAAGCCGCATCCCAGCTCGACGCCGACGAGGCGATGTCGGACCTGGTAGCCGGCTACCAGCGCGCGGCGCAGGAGTCGGACGCGATCATTGCCGCGTGGGCGGCCGACCTCGATCAGGTCATCGAGACGCCGGACAACGCGCGCCCCCGCTGCACCGCCCGCTGGATCGTCCAGCACATGATCACCGAGACCGCCCGTCATGCGGGCCATGCGGACATCCTGCGCGAGCAGATCGACGGCACGGTCGGCCGGTAGGCCGTCCCGTCCAGCGCGCCCGCCAGGGCGCGCATCGACGACCACCCGATCGTGATGCCTCGGTGTGTTCGGTCCTTCGATAGTTGTGGTGCTCGGTCGCGTTCGTGCGCGGGTTGCGCCGCTCGCCGACCTCGTTGAGCATCCGCGTCCGTGCTTCCTCGGAGAGCTTCGCTCCCTTCGGTCCGGGCGGGATCACCTCCACGAGGGTGTGGCGCCGGCCGGTGAGCGGGTCCTGGCCGGCGTGGACGCGGAGGGCGCCACTCGGGAGCTCGTCGACGGTGCCGCGGGCGCGCCGGCGGCCGGGTCTCTTGGTGGTCATCGAGCGAACGTAAGGACGGTTCGTGTCACGAGATGTGTCACGCGAGCGATCCCGCAGGTCAACGCTTGCAAATGTCCTGGTCAGGCTGGTGGGCGCGGCAGGGTTCGAACCTGCGACCGCTCGGGTGTAAGCCGAGTGCTCTTCCGCTGAGCTACGCGCCCGGAGCCCGGTCCTGCTGGAGGATCCGGGCCCGGGAGGGGTCAGGCGGCCACTGCGGCCAGTGCCTTCTTCCAGCCCTCCTGCTCGCGGGGCTCACCCGGCTGGTTCACCTCGGTGAAGCGCACGATGCCCGACTTGTCCACGAGGAACGTGCCGCGCAGGGCCATCCCGCGGGTCTCGTTGAACACCCCGTAGGCCCGGGCGACCTCGCCGTGCGGCCAGAAGTCGGCCAGGAGGGGGAAGTCGTAACCTTGTGCGTCCGACCATGCCTTGAGCGTGTACGTGTGGTCGACGGAGATCGCGAGGATCTGCACGTCCTCGTTCTGGAAGCTGTGGAGGTCGTCGCGGACGGAACAGAGCTCCCCCTGGCACGTGCGGGAGAACGCGAACGGGTAGAAGACCACCAGCACGTTGCGCTCCCCGCGGAACGACGAGAGCGTGATCTCCTGGTTGTTCTGGTCCTTCAACGTGAAGTCAGGGGCCTCTGTGCCGACCTCGGGCGCCATGAGCTGGTCTCCTCCGATTCGAGCGGTGCCGACGCCACGAGCCTAGTCCGGCGCCGCCGAACGCTGAGCAGGCCTTCCCCCGATTCGACCTGGACGAGGTGAGATGCGCGTCGAGGACTGGTTCCTGACCGACGCCGAGCGCGGCAACCCGGCCTACCGGCTGCCGTCGTGGTGCGCCGGGAACCGCGTGGTGCCACTGGTGCACGGCACCGCGTACTTCGAGCGGCTGGTGGCGGAGGTCCGGGCGCTGAAGGCCGGCGACCACCTCTTCTTCACCGACTGGCGGGGCGACGCCGACGAGCGGCTGTGCCCCGACGGCCCCACCGTCGGCGAGCTGTTCAGCGACGCCGCCCGCCGCGGGGTGATCGTCAAAGGGCTCATGTGGCGCTCGCACAACGACGACCTGTCCTACAGCGAGGAGGAGAACCGCCAGCTCGGCGACGAGGTGAACGCCGCGGGCGGTGAGGTGCTGCTCGACGAGCGGGTGCGCCGCGCGGGCTCCCACCACCAGAAGCTCGTGGTGATCCGCCACCCGGACGACCCGCAGCGGGACGTCGCGTTCGCCGGTGGCATCGACCTGTGCCACTCCCGCCGGGACGACGCGCAGCATCTCGGCGACCCGCAGCCGCTCCCGATCGCCGAGACCTACGGGCCACGGCCGCCGTGGCACGACGTCCAGCTCGAGGTGCGCGGGCCGGCCGTGGCGATGCTCGACGGGCTGTTCCGCGAACGGTGGGAGGACCCGCACGCGCTCGCCCCGCACAACCCCGCCGCCCGGCTGCGCGACGCGCTGTCGGACGCCGATCTCGTGGCCGACCCGCTACCGGCGCAGCCGCCCGAGCCGGAACGGGCGGGCGACGCGCTGGTGCAGGTGCTGCGGACGTACCCCGCGCGGCGCCCTGGATACCCGTTCGCGCCCCGGGGGGAGCGCTCGGTGGCCCGCGGGTACGCGAAAGCGCTGCGACGCGCTGAGCGGCTCGTGTACCTCGAGGACCAGTACATGTGGTCCCCGCACATCGCCCGGTTGCTCGCCGACGCCCTGCGCCGCAGCCCGCAGCTGCACATCGTGGTGGTCGTGCCGCGCCACCCCGACGTGGACGGCCGGTTCGCGCTGCCGCCCAACCAGGTCGGCAGGCTCCAGGCGATCGAGGTGTGCCGCAAGGCAGCACCCGACCGCGTGCACGTCTTCGACATCGAGAACCACGAGGGCACCCCGGTGTACGTGCACGCCAAGGTGGCCGTGATGGACGACACCTGGGCGTGCGCGGGCAGCGCCAACCTCAACCGGCGCTCGTGGAGCCACGACAGCGAGCTGTCCGTCGCGGTGCTCGACGAGACCCGCGACGACCGGGAGCCCACCGACCCCGGCGGCCGCGGCGACGAGGCCCGGGCGTTCGCCCGCGAGCTGCGGCTCGAGCTGATGCGCGAGCACCTCGACCGCCCCCCGGGCGACGACGACGACCTCGTGGACCCGGACAGCGCCGTGCGGGCCGTGGACGCCGCTGCCGACGCCCTGGACGCCTGGCACCGGGGCGGCCGCGTGGGACCGCGACCACCGGGACGCCTACGCCGTCACGAGCCCGAACGTCTGCCACTACGCACGAAGCTGTGGGCCGTGCCCGTGTACCGGCTCGTCTACGACCCGGACGGGCGGCCGTGGCGCAGCCGCCTGCGCAACCGGTGGTGACCGGCGCCAGGCAGCCGCCGCGCCCTGTTCACCGCCGTGACTTCGCCGCCTTCGGTGCCACCAGGCGCGAGCCTGCCCAGCCCTCGCTGACCGTGACGTTCGACGTCTGGGACAGCCCGGCTGTGGGGGCGGCCTCGGCGATCTCGCTGGGCTCGACGTGCCCCGGGCGCCCCGTCTTCGGGGTGAGTACCCAGATCACGCCGTTGTCGGCCAGCGGGCCGATGGCGTCCACCAAGGCGTCGACGAGATCGCCGTCACCTTCGCGCCACCACATGAGGACGAGGTCAACCACCTCGTCGGCATCCTCGTCGAGCAGTTCGTCCCCGGCTCTCTCCTCGGCGGCGTCTCGCACCGCCTCGTCGACGTCTTCGTCCCAACCGAGTTCCTGGACGACCATGCCCGGCTCGACGCCGAGCTTGCCCGCGATGTCGGACGCACGTCCGGCATCATCCGCGGCGACCACGCGTGTACCTCTTTTCCTCGTGCCTCACCCGGGCGTAGAGCCCTGGTCCTGCTCATCAGGTTGCGGAATCCGAACACGATGACTCACCGACGCGCAACCACTCGTTACGAGATCGCATGCCGAGGGGCACGATAGGGGATACCTCCGACTTCTACTCAGCACGAGCCACCAGGGAGAACCCCTTGACCCGGCAGACCACCGACAGCAGCAGCACCCAGAAGGAACCGACGCAGCCGCGGCGCGTCCACGTCATCCGCGACGGGCTCGCTGCGCACCTGCCGGACATCGACCCCGAGGAGACAGCCGAGTGGCTGGACTCCTTCGACGCCGTGCTCGATGCCGCAGGCCAGCAGCGGGCCCGCTACCTCATGCTGCGCATGCTGCAGCGGGCACGGGAGCGCCACGTCGGCGTCCCGTCACTGACCAGCACGGACTACGTCAACACGATCCCGACCGACCGCGAGCCGTGGTTCCCGGGCGACGAGGAGGTCGAGCGCACCTACCGGCGCTGGATCCGCTGGAACGCCGCGATGACCGTGCACCGCGCGCAGCGGCCGGGCATCTCCGTCGGCGGCCACATCTCGTCCTACGCGTCCTCGGCCACGCTCTACGAGGTGGGCTTCAACCACTTCTTCCGTGGCAAAGACCACCCGGGCGGGGGTGACCAGGTCTACATCCAGGGCCACGCCTCCCCCGGCGTCTACGCACGCGCCTTCCTCGAGGGGCGGCTCTCGGAGGACCGGCTCGACGGGTTCCGCCAGGAGCTCTCGCACGGCGGTCCGGGCCACGGGCTGCCGTCCTACCCGCACCCCCGCCTGATGCCGGACTTCTGGGAGTTCCCCACCGTCTCGATGGGGCTCGGCCCGATGAACGCGATCATGCAGGCGCGGTTCAACCGGTACCTGGGCGCCCGCGGCTTCACCGACACGTCCGACCAGCACGTCTGGGCGTTCCTCGGCGACGGCGAGATGGACGAGCCGGAGTCGCGCGGTCTCATCCAGATCGCGGCCACCGAGGGCCTGGACAACCTCACGTTCGTGGTCAACGCGAACCTGCAGCGCCTCGACGGACCGGTCCGCGGCAACGGGAAGATCATCCAGGAGCTGGAGTCGTTCTTCCGGGGCGCCGGCTGGAACGTCATCAAGGTGATCTGGGGCCGGGAGTGGGACGCCCTGCTGCACGGCGACCGTGACGGCGCGCTGATCAACCTGATGAACGACACCCCGGACGGGGACTACCAGACCTACAAGGCCAACGACGGCGGGTACGTCCGCGACCACTTCTTCGGGCGCGACCCGCGCACGAAGGCGCTGGTCGAACCCATGACGGACGCCGAGATCTGGAACCTCAAGCGCGGCGGCCACGACTACCGCAAGGTCTACGCGGCCTACGCGGCGGCGCTGGAGCACAACGGCCAGCCCACGGTAATCCTGGCGAAGACGATCAAGGGTTACGGCCTGGGCTCGCACTTCGCGGGCCGCAACGCCACCCACCAGATGAAGAAGCTCTCGCTCGACGACCTGAAGAACTTCCGCGACTCCCAGCGCATCCCGATCTCCGACAAGGAGCTGGAGGCCGACCCGTACCTGCCGCCGTACTACCACCCCGGCGACGACGACCCGGCCATCCAGTACCTGCGGGAGCGCCGCCGCGTCCTCGGCGGCGACGTGCCGTCGCGCCGGGTCAGGTCCAAGCCGCTCGTGCTGCCCGGCGACAAGGTCTACGAGGTGGTCCGCCGGGGCTCGGGCAAGCAGGAGGTCGCCACCACCATGGCCTTCGTCCGGCTGCTGCGGGAGCTGATCAAGGACAAGGAGATGGGCGCGCGGTTCGTCCCGGTCATCCCGGACGAGGCACGCACGTTCGGGATGGACTCCATGTTCCCGACGCAGAAGATCTACAACCCGAACGGGCAGCAGTACACCTCGGTCGACGCCTCGCTCATGCTCGCTTACCGCGAGTCCGAGCAGGGCCAGCTGCTGCACGAGGGGATCAACGAGGCGGGCTCGGTTGGCTCGTTCACCGCGGCCGGCACCTCGTACGCCACGCACGGGCAGCCGATGATCCCGGTGTACGTCTTCTACTCGATGTTCGGCTTCCAGCGCACCGGCGACTCGATCTGGGCCGCGGCCGACCAGATGGCCCGCGGGTTCCTCGTCGGAGCCACGGCGGGGCGCACCACGCTGACCGGTGAGGGCCTGCAGCACAACGACGGGCACTCGCTGCTGCTCGCCAACACCAACCCGGCGGTCCTCGCCTACGACCCGGCGTTCTCCTACGAGGTGGCGCACATCGTCAAGGACGGCCTGCGTCGCATGTACGGGGAGGGCTCCGAGGCCGACGCGGAGGTGCTCGGCGGCGAGAACGTCATCTACTACCTGACGGTCTACAACGAGCCCTACGTCCAGCCGGCGGAGCCGGAGGACCTCGACGTCGACGGCCTGCTGCGCGGCATCTACCGCTACGCGGGCAGCGCGCGGCCCGACGGGCCGCAGGTGCGGCTGCTCGCGTCGGGAGTGTCGGTGCCGTGGGCGCTGCAGGCCCGCGACATGCTGGCCGAGCAGTGGGGTGTCGGTGCCGAGGTGTGGTCGGTCACGTCGTGGGGCGAGCTGCGCCGCGACGGGGTCGAGGCCGAGCAGCACAACCTCGTGCACCCCGACGAGGAGGCGCTCGTGCCGTACGTGACGCGCGCGCTCGGTGACGGGGGCGCGCCCGTCGTGGCGGTGTCGGACTGGATGCGGGCCGTACCGGACCTGATCCGCCAGTGGGTGCCCGCGCCGTTCACCACGCTGGGCACCGACGGGTTCGGGCTGTCGGACACGCGTCCGGCCGTCCGGCGGCACTTCAACGTCGACGCCGAGTCGATCACGGTGGCGGCACTGGAGGCGCTCGTGGAGCGTGGCGAGTTCGACCGCGGCCAGATGGTCGAGGCCGCGGCGAAGTACCGGCTCGACGACCCGCAGGCCGCCGGACCGCAGACCACCGACAGCGGCGTGGCCTGACGTCGTCCCGCCCCGGGGCCGGAAGCGGCCCCGGGGCGGGATACGTGCCGGGATGATCGATGAACAGTGCGTGGCGCTGTCGCCACGGACAGGTCCACTTCGGTCGCCCCAACGTGTCAGCCTGTGCTGACATGGCTCCTGTAAGCGCCCGACCTGCGACGCCGTGGAAAACACACAGGTTATTGGCTCTCGGCAGCGGGGCCGGAACACGATACGCTCCGCCCGACGCCGAGCCCGTGTGATCGGGATCGGGGTCCCGACCGGGGCGCGGACCGTAGCGGCCAGGCGGCGCGATGCTGGGGGCGAGTGCCCCGGCACCAGGTACGAGGAGAGCAAGAATGGCAGAGGGCACCGTCAAGTGGTTCAACAGCGAGAAGGGCTACGGGTTCCTCGCTCCTGACGGTGGTGGCGCGGACGTGTTCGTGCACTACTCGGCGATCCAGACCAACGGTTACAAGAGCCTCGACGAGGGCCAGCGCGTGTCGTTCGACATCGAGCAGGGCCAGAAGGGTCCGCAGGCAACCAAGGTCACCCCGCTCGGCTGAGCCGGGCTGCCGGGATCACCCGGTAATCGCAGGCGCTGCTGCGCCACGCCCTGATCGCCCCCGCGCCCATCGCGACATCACCGGGCCGGAGGCGCCTACCGACGTCCGTCGGTCGCGTACGGCCACCGGCGATTCGCGTCGCCCCTGACCGGGTCCACGGCATCCGGCCCACCCTTCATCGGCGCTCCGTGCGCCCTCCGTGGGCTTGCAACTGCCCGTGGCCTCCGGTCGAGGGTCGCGATCGGCACCCCGGTCCGTCGAACGTGTCAGACGGTAGCGATGCGCTCGCTGAGGCCGACGAGCGGGTGGGTCTTTCACCCACTCGCGGGACGGTCGCCTGCGTAGCGTCAGGTCGCGGGTATCGCCATGAGGTCGGCGAGGGACTCCATCTCCACCGTCAGCAGGGTGGACGGTTGATGTCCCATGCCGGTGAACTTGCCCTGGACCTCCAGGTTCACCACCCCGTGCATGCGCACCCAGACGAGCAGTGCGCCGGTGAGCGCGGTGGCGGGGTCGGCGTCAGGCGCGTAGGTGCCCACCCAGTCGGCCAGCCTGTCGTTCCGCTTGATCCACTCCTGCACCTGCTCCCTGAGCTCGGTGGCGGCGGGCCAGATGTGGCCGCTGCCCAGCACGGGCAGGAACGGGCCGAGCACCGCTTTGGCCCGGTCGACCGTCTCGGGCGGCGAGTCGGGCGTCGGCGAGGGCATGGACGTGAGCAACCGGTACAGGTGGGGGGCGGCGACGGCCCACCGCCGGTAGGCGTGTGCGAGGTGCTGCAGGCGCTCCCGCGGCGACAGCTCCCCGATGCGCTCGGACTCGACGTGCACAGCGGCCGCGGCCTCGGCGTAACAGTCGAAGACGAGCTCCGTCAGCAGGTCGTCGCGGCTGCGGAAGTACTTGTAGAGCGCTGGACCCGTGACGCCCAGCTCCTTCGCCACGGCGTTCAGACTCAGTGCTGCGGGGCCGCCGTCGCACATCTGGGCCAGCGCGGCCTGCTTGATCTCGGCGCGCACCTGGTCCCGATAACGCTGGCGCGGGCTGCCGTTGCCGGCGGTCATGCCGTCATACCTTCCTCCGCCGATCGTCTCGTCCTCGGTGCGAGACCCTGAGCTCCAGCTTCATGCGCGTGATGCGGTGTGTCGACGGCAAATGCCCGTAGCTGAACGGATGCCTCGCAACCGTGCCCACACTCACGTCTCGCTGCGTGACGTCATCGCAGCTCCGCGTGCATCTCCCAGAGGAGCAGCTCCGCCCCGTCCGGACCTGCCACCGTCCGCTGCCCCTCACTCGCGGTGATCCGCGCTGCGTCCCCGCGGGTGAGCGGCCCCGACCCTTCCAGCTCAACGCCGCCGCGAGCCACGAACAGGTGCACCTGTGGCGCGGCAGGCAACTCGGCCGTGGCGCCCGGCCGCAGCCGCGCGGCGAGCAGGGCCGCGTTCTCCTGCCGCAGCGAGACGGCGCGGTCCGCCGCGTGCTCCCGCCTGCCCGAGGCGACCACGAGCAGCTCGCCGGAGCCCAGGGCCGCACCGATGTCGACCTGCTCGTATCCGGGGGTCCCGCCCGGCGAGTCGGGCAGCACCCACATCTGCACGAGATGCACGCCCGGGCTCTCGTCGGGCGTCCCGGCCGCCACGCCGCCGGCCCGTTCCGAGTGGACGATCCCCGAGCCCGCGCTCATCCGCTGCGCCGTGCCCGGCCGGATCACACCGGAGTGGCCCGCGTCGTCCTCGTGCACGAGCGTGCCCTCGAGCACCCAGGTGACGATCTCCATGTCGCGGTGCGGAT
Organism: Pseudonocardia xinjiangensis; assembly: GCF_012911925.1. Taxonomy (GTDB): domain Bacteria; phylum Actinomycetota; class Actinomycetes; order Mycobacteriales; family Pseudonocardiaceae; genus Pseudonocardia; species Pseudonocardia xinjiangensis. The sequence continues at coordinate 49,926 of NZ_JAAXKY010000017.1, forward strand.
GGGGGTCGAACCCGCGGCCGGGCGCCAGCACGTCCTCGTTGCTCGCCATGAGGAGCCCGAAGTGCGTGTTGGCGGGGTCGTAGTGGGCGCCGAACGAGAAGCTGTGGCGCGAGTCGAGCCAACCGGTGCGCGTGCGCATCCGGTCGGTAGCGCGCCGGACCTCGACGGCCGGAGCCGGGGTGGTGCCCATCCGAGCCTCCTGTCGGGACCCCTGCGGAACGTCCGGCGGGCCCGCGGTGTTCCTGCCCCCGTGCGATGCTGCCCCCCGTGACGTGCGATGGAGCGAGCACGGCGGCGGTTCGGGACGGTCCTGCCGCCGTCTCCCCTGCCACGCTCCGCAAGCTCGAGCTCGCGGCGGGGGACCTCGCCATCGCCTGTCTGCAGTCGATGGAGGAGCACCAGCCGTGGTTCGCCCGGCTGCCGGCGGAGCAGCGCTCGGCAGTACTGCTCGTCACCCAGACCGGCGTCGCCAACTTCGTCGCCTGGCTCGGCGAGCGTGGCGAGTCGATCCGGCTCACCGCGGAGGCCTTCCGCATCGCTCCCCGGGACCTCGCCCGGCGGCTCAGCCTGCGCCAGACCGTCGACCTGGTCCGGATCGCGACGGACGTCTTCGAGCGCCACCTCCCGCCGCTCGCCGCGGACGAGGCCGAGCGCCACGCGCTGGTCGAGGGGATCCTGCGCTTCGGCCGCGAGATCGCCTTCGCCGCGGCCACGGTGTACGCGGGCGCCGCCGAGACCCGCGGCGCGTGGGACGCCCGGCTCGAGGCCCTCGTCGTCGATGCCGTGGTGCGCGGCCCGAACGTCGACGACGGGTCCGACGACGCACTCGTGTCCCGCGCGTCCACGCTGGGCTGGGACCCGGACGCGGCGGTACGGGTGGTGGCCGGGAGCCCGGCACCCGACACGGCGGCCGAACGGCTGGGAGAGCTACGCAGGCAGGCCGCCAGGGTGGGCCGGTCGGTGCTGGTCGGGGTGCAGGGCAGCCGGTTGATCCTGCTGGTCTCCGAGCCACCCGGCCCCGAGCGGCTCGGCAGCGGGGTGGGCGCCGACATCGACCGGCTCCTCGACGGGTTCGGTCCCGGCCCGGTGGTGGTCGGTCCGGTGGCCACCGAGCTCGCCGCCGCCCACTGCAGCGCGCGGGACGCGCTCTCCGCGTTGCGTGCCGCGCCGGGATGGCCCGACGCGCCGCGCCCGGTCGCCGCCGACGACCTGTTGCCCGAGCGGGCGCTGGCCGGCGACACCGCCGCTCATCGGATGCTGGTGGACTCGATCGTCGCCCCGCTCGAGACGGCGGGGGGCGAGCTGCTGCACACGCTGGCCGCCTACCTGGAAGGCGGCGGGGCCCTCGAGGCCTGCGCACGGGCCCTGTTCGTGCATCCGAACACCGTGCGCTACCGGCTGCGGCGGGTCTGCGACATCACCGGCCGCAGCCCGTTCGACCCTCGGGACGCGCTGGTGCTGCGCACCGCGGTCATCGCGGCCCGGCTGGACCCCTCGCAGAGCGCGGAACCACCGGCGTGAGCTGCGGAAGGCCTACAACGACCGGCCCGCATCACGTGGCCTACTCCACGGACGAACAGCGCCGCTTTGGAGGAAACCTCCAATTCCGGAGCATGGGATTGGTGCGTGCCGGTATCCCCCCGCAGCGTCCCTCCGGTGTTCTCTGGTCCTTGTGATCGCCTTGCTCGCACCCGGTCAGGGGTCCCAGACCCCTGGCATGCTCGCTCCCTGGCTCGATGATCCGGTGGCGGAGGAGACACTCGCCAGATGGTCGGCCGCCACCGGGCTCGACCTGGTCCACCTCGGCACGGAGGCCGACGCCGAGGAGATCAAGGACACCGCCGTCACCCAGCCGCTGGTCGTCGCCGCCGCGCTGCTCGCCGCCGCGCGGTTGACCGCGCACATCGAGCTTCCCGCGGCCGCCCCCTCCGCCGGACACTCCGTCGGCGAGCTCGCCGCAGCCGCCGTCGCCGGGGTGCTCACCCCGGACGCCGCCGTCGCGCTCGCCGCCGTGCGCGGGCGGGAGATGGCCGCGGCCTGTGCGCTCGAACCCACGGGCATGAGTGCGGTGCTGGGCGGGAATCCCGACGAGGTGCTCGCCAGGCTCCACGAGCTGGGGCTCGACCCCGCCAACCGCAACGGCGCCGGACAGGTCGTCGCGGCCGGTCCCGTCGACGCGCTTGCGGCGCTCGCGCAGGACCCGCCGGAGCGGGCCCGGGTGAAGCCGCTGCCGGTGGCCGGGGCCTTCCACACCCGGTTCATGGGTCCGGCCGAGGAGGCCATGCGCACCCACGCCGCCGGGATCTCCCCCACCGACCCCACCCGGCCGCTGCTGTCCAACGCCGACGGCGCGGTCGTCACCGACGGCACGGAGGCGTTGCGCCGCCTCGTGGCCCAAGTGACGCGGCCCGTCCGGTGGGACTCCTGCATGCTCACCCTGCGCGAGCTGGGCGTCACCGCCGTGATCGAGCTGCCGCCGGCGGGCGCGCTCGTGGGGCTGGTCAAGCGCGACCTGCGCGGCACTGCGACCGTGGCACTGAAGACACCGGACGACCTCCAGGCGGCCGTCGACCTGATCACCGAGCATGCGGGGGCAGAAAAATGACACAGCTCCGACTCGCACCCACCGCCCCGGGCGCCCGGATCCTCGGACTGGGCAGCGCCCAGCCCGACAACGTCGTCACCAACGACGACCTGGCCCAGCGGATCGACACCAACGACCAGTGGATCCGCGAGCGCGTGGGCATCGAGAGCCGCCGCATCGCGGAGGAGGGCACGCTGCTGGTCGACATGGCCACCGAGGCCGGAGCCCTGGCCGTCAAGGATGCCGGGCTGGAGCCGAACGAGATCGACACGGTCATCGTCGCCACGTGCACGATGCCCACCCCGATCCCGAACGCGGCCGCGCAGACCGCCGACCGCATCGGCATCCCGGCGCCGGGGGCCTTCGACCTCAACGCCGCCTGCGCCGGATTCTGTTTCGGCCTGGGTGCCGCCGCCGACCTCGTGCGGGCGGGCAGCTCGCGCAACGTGCTCGTGATCGGGGCGGAGAAGCTGTCCGACTGGCTGGACTGGACCGACCGCTCCACTGCCATCATCTTCGCCGACGGAGCGGGCGCCGCGGTCGTCGGAGCGGCCCCCGACGAGGCCTCCGTCGGCGTCGGCCCGCTGGCCTGGGGCAGCGCGGGCGACATGTCCCAGACCATCCACATCAAGCCGGAGAACAACGCGCTCGCCCAGGAGGGCCAGGCGGTCTTCCGGTGGGCCACCACGAAGATCGCCCCCGTTGCGCTGCAGGCCATCGAGCTGGCCGGGCTCACCCCCGCCGACATCGACGTGTTCGTGCCGCACCAGGCCAACCTGCGCATCGTCGACGCAGTGGCCAAGCGGCTGCGCGCCAAGGGCGCGCGCGACGACATGGTGGTGGCCGACGACATCCGCCACTCCGGCAACACCTCGTCCGCCTCGATCCCCCTCGCACTCGACCACATGCGCGCCGACGGACGGGTGCGCTCCGGCGACACCGTGCTCCTCGTAGGCTTCGGCGCGGGCCTGTCCTATGCCGGCCAGGTCGTCGTCTGTCCCTGACCGTCCGATCCGACGACTCCCGTCCCACCAGAAGGAGAACCACCGTGGCTGACAACACCGAGATCCTCAGCGGCTTCGCCGAGATCGTCGAGGAGGTCGCCGGCATCGACCCCGCCGAGGTCACCGTCGACAAGTCCTTCGTCGACGACCTCGACATCGACTCCCTGTCGATGGTCGAGATCGCGGTCCAGGCAGAGGACAAGTTCGGCGTCAAGATCCCGGACGACCAGCTCGCCGAGCTGAAGACGGTCGGTGACGCGGTGGACTACATCGCGAAGAACCAGTGACGGGCCCCATCACGATCGTTCCTCCGGAGGACCTATGAGCACCGCTCACGACGTCGTCGTCACCGGGCTCGGCGCGACCACGCCGCTGGGCGGGGACGTCGCCTCGACCTGGGAGGCGCTGCTCGCCGGCAGGTCCGGCGTGCGGCGCATCGACGACGCCGAGCACGAGTGGGTGGAGCGCCACCAGCTGCCCGTGAAGATCGCTGCGCCGCTGGCCGTTGCACCCACCGAGGTGCTCCCCCGCGTCCAGGCGCGCAGGCTCGACCGGTGCGAGCAGGTGGCGCTGGTGGCGGCCAAGGAGGCCTGGGCCCAGGCGGGCCTGGGCCCCCGGGACGACATGCAGGTGGAGCCCGAACGGCTCGCCGTGGTGGTGGCCACCGGCATCGGCGGCGCCGTCACCCTGCTCGACCAGGACGACCTGCTCGAGACCGGCGGCCTGCGCAAGGTCTCGCCGCTCACCGTGCCGATGCTCATGCCCAACGGCCCCGCCGCCTGGGTCGGCATCGAGTACGGCGCGCAGGGCGGCGTGCACGCGCCGGTGTCGGCGTGCGCCTCGGGTGCGGAGGCCCTCGCGTGGGCGCTGCGCCTGCTGCGCGGAGGCGAGGTCGACGTCGTCATCGCCGGTGGCGCGGAGGCCTGCATCACCGGCATCACGGTGGCCGGCTTCGTGCAGGCACGCACGCTGTCGCAGCGCAACGACGAGCCCGAGCGGGCCTCCCGCCCGTTCGACGTCGACCGCGACGGGTTCGTGCTCGGTGAGGGTGCCGGGATCATGGTGCTGGAGCGGGCCGAGTTCGCGGCGGCCCGCGGGGCCACGGTGCTCGGCAGGCTCGCCGGTGCCGGCCTCACCTCGGACGCCTACCACATCACGGGCCCCGAGCCGGAGGGCATCGGGCAGTCCCGGGCCATCGCGAAGGCGGTCCGCGACGCCGGCCTGGAGCCGTCCGACATCGGGCACGTCAACTGCCACGCCACCTCCACGGTGGCGGGCGACGTGGGCGAGACGCGGGCGGTGCGCAAGGCACTGGGCGACCACCCGGTGCTCACCGCGCCGAAGTCCGCGCTGGGTCACATGGTCGGCGCCGCAGGTGCGGTCGAGAGCATCATCACGCTGCTCTCGATCAAGGAGGGCGTCATCCCGGCGACGCTGAACCTCGAGAACCTCGACCCGGGTGTCGAGCTCGACGTGGTCGCGGGCGAGCCGCGCAAGGTCGACCTCGACGCCGCGGTCTGCGACTCGTTCGGGTTCGGCGGCCACAACGCCGCCGTCGTCATCACCGGCGCCTGAGCGGAAGCGTTGCCGCGGCCCGGCGGCCGCGGCAACGCTCTCCCTCGCCGGCTACCCCACCTGGTGCAGCCACGTGGCGGGGGCACCGTCCCCGGCCCATCGGAACGGCTCCAGGGCGTCGTCCCACGCCGAACCGAGCAGATCGTGCATCCGGCCGGGCAGCTGGCTGGCCGGCACCTCGGCGAGAAGGGCCCGCAGGCGGTCCTCCGCCACCACGATGTCGCCGTTGGCACTGGTGCGTCCGGACCACAGGCCCAGAGTGGGGACATGGCAGAACCGCTCGCCGTCCACCCCCGGGCTCGGTTCCTCCGTCACCTCGAACCGGAGCATCGGCCAGGCCCGGAGGGCGCCCGCGATGGCGCCCCCGCAGCCGGCCGGACCGGACCAGCTGCACTCGGCCCGCATCTGCCCGTGCACTGCCGGTTGGGGAGTCCACTGCAGAGACACTTTGGTCCCGAGCACGCCTGAGATCGCCCACTCGACGTGCGGACACACCGCAGTCGGCGACGAGTGGACGAAGACCACGCCGCGTGCGTTCACTGCAGACCTCCAACGTCGACGAGGATCGTCTTCCCCTACGTCCTCGCGCCGTGGCGACCTGCTCCGTGCAACCGGGTCAGCACCCGGCTCCGTTTACCGTGATCAGTCTGCACGGTCTGTCGCGACACGGCCAACAAGACACGTCGATCGGGCGTGTTGCCGCGCCGAACGGCTCGGGATCGGCGCACGTCACCGTGGCGGGAGTGGACCGCCGTCGAGATAGGTGTTGTCGTCGAGCACGGCCCGGCGGGAAACCCGTAACGGAATGTCACCGGCGCCGCGACGGAAGCGGTTGCCCGTGATCGCCACGTCGGTCATCATCGCGGCCGGCGAGTCCTGCCGGACGGTGTAGCGGCCGCCGCCGAGGACGTTGCCCCGGATCACCATCGCACCGTCGGCGCGCTGTCCTGCCTTCTCCGGAGCCAGCAACAGGGCGCTGCCCCGCCCCGGCCCGTCACCGAGCTCGATCCGGTTGTCCTCCACGAGGACGTCGCTCCCGGTTCCGCGCAGCACCAGTCCGTGGACATCGCCGCCGCGCACCGGCGCGAAGTCGTGCACGCTGCTGTTGCGCAGCCGCGCGCCGTCCCCCAGTTGGGCGCCGTCGTGCGTCACCCCGACGATCTCGATCCGCTCGCCGCTCCAGCGGTCGCCCCCGATCGCCGCCTCCGGGAAGTCGCCGGTGAGCGTGACGTCCTCGATGCGTACCGACCCGGCGGCCGTGGTGACGATCCCGTAGGGGGTGGCGCTGTCGCCGGTGACGCGGCTGCGCCGCACCACCACGTCCGGAGCGTCGATGACGATCCCGCCGCTCACGTCCCAGCCGTCGAACACCGCACCGGCCACCGACACCGTCAGCGGCCCGGAGCGGCACAGCCGGCTGACACCGGTCGGGAGACCCACGCTGCCCCGCTCGGGCGCGGTGTAGGGGCCCGCCGCGTCACAGCCGACGGCTGCCGTCGGAGCGAGCGTCACGGTGGGAGCCGGACCACCGGGGAAGGTGCCGCCCTCGGTGGCGACGACGACGGCGACCACGGCCAGCACGCACGTCGCCAGGGCGAGCCCAGCACGCACGAGGACCCTGCTCGGTCCGGCACCCAACCCTTGCACGGCGCAGAGCGTACGGGCGCCGACGCCCTGTGTCGCCGCTGGGATCTACGAAGAGTGAATTGTTATCACGTTGTGTAGTGATTGACGCCGTCCGTCTCGACGCTCCGCACCACACCCCGTTCCACCAGGACGTCGAGATGGGCTGCGGTCTCCAGGGTGGCGAGCATCGCGTTGAACGGGTCGAGCTCCTCGAGGCGCCGGTCACGGCGGGTCCACGGCAGCGCCGCGGCCACCTCGTACGCCGTGGAGCGGCCGTCCTGGAGGGCACCGAGCGTGGCGTCGAGGCGCTTGGCGTGGTGGGCGATCAGCTTGTCCACACGTTCGTGCACGCGCCGCCCCACCGGACCGTGGGCCGGGAGCAGTGCCGCATCCGGCCTGGCCCGGACGAGCTCGAGCGAGGTGAGGAAGTCGGCGAGCGGGCGGCGGGCAGGCGCCGCCTCGAACCCGATCGAGGGAGTGATCCGCGGCAGCACGTGATCACCGGAGAACAGCAGCTCCCCTGCTTGGTCGGCGAAGACCAGGTGCCCCTGGGTGTGCCCGGGGGTGGCCACCGCCTGCAGCACCCGCTTCCCGTCCGGGGCCGGGTCCAGGACGATCTCCGCGCCGTCGTCGATCCAGTCGTCGGGGTACTCCCACACCGTCGGGTCGTGGGGTTCGGATGGCAGCTTCGCGAGGCGCGCGAGCAGCTCGTGACCACCGGCATGGCGCAGCCGCGTGAGATGCGCGGGCTCCGTCCGCGGCCCGTTGATCACCTCGAGCGCGGGCTGCTCCCCCCGCCCGAGCGCGACCCGGATGCCGAACTGCCTGCGCAGCACCACGGCCTGCGTGTAGTGGTCCCGGTGGACGTGGGTGACGAGGAACCTGCGCACGTCACCCAGGCCGGCGCCGAGCTGCGCCAGCGCCTCCTGCAGCAGGTCGCCCGCCTGTGCCAGCGCCCATCCCGAGTCGATCAGCGTCCACCCGTCGCCGTCCGCCACCGCATACACGTTGACCGCGCGCAGCCCGTCGTTCGGGAGCGGCAACGGGATGCGATGGACCCCAGGGGCACAGCGGAACACTCCCGGTGCGGTCCAGTCGGCGTCCGGGTCGTCATCGCAGATCACTCCGAGACGATAGGCGCCCCGGCGACCCGCTGTCCGGGCGGCGGGGAGGCCACGCATACGCAGAGCGCACACGATCGACGCAACACCACTCTTCAGTGATCGTCGACGCACCCGAAAGTGGCGCTCCTGTCCGTTACTGTCCAACGCACTGCGATCAACAAGCCCCCGAACGGGGGCACGAGGAGGATGTGCACGATGGCTGCTGAGGGAACCCGACACCCGGACGTGATCGGGGCGCCGTTCCTCACCGTGGCCGAGGTCGCCCAGCGAATGCGGGTCTCGAAGATGACCGTCTACCGGCTCGTCCACAGCGGAGAACTGCCGGCAGTGCGCTTCGGCCGCTCGTTCCGGGTGCAGCGCGCGGCGGTGGAGGAACACATCCGCGCGGCCCGCTACGAAGCCGGACGAGCGGCCATCGAGGCCCACACGGCCGCGGCCCGGGCCCGCTGAACCAGGGGGTGCCACGGCAGGGCCGTGGGCCGACCACGGCGGCCGGATGCACGTCCTCGACGCGCCCGTCGGCCGGCTGGTGACCGACTGCTCGGGCCCGTTCCCCCGGGCACCGAGCACGACCACATCGCCTGTCCGCGGCCGAGTCGCCACCGCCCGTCCGAAACACTGCGGTAACCGGACTGCCACCACACCCGACCTACCCTCGGTGTGGCCATGTCCACGCGCACCAGCCAGCACACCGGCCGGCTCGTCCCGGTCGGTGACACCGTGCTGCGGTTCCGCGTGGTCCACGGCTACCGGAGGGCCTTCCGGCTGGCCGGAAAGGGCCCACCGGTGGTGCTGGTCCACGGGATCGGCGACAGCTCCGCCACCTGGGAGCCCGTCATCCCGGCGCTGGCCCGCCGGCACCTCGTGATCGCTCCCGACCTGCTCGGGCACGGCAGCTCCGACAAGCCACGGGCCGACTACTCCGTGGCCGCCTACGCCAACGGCCTGCGCGACCTGCTGGGGGTGCTCGGCGTGGAGCGGGCGACGCTCGTCGGGCACTCGCTCGGTGGCGGGGTGGCGATGCAGTTCGCCTACCAGTTCCCGGAGCGGACGGAACGCCTCGTGCTGGTGGGCAGCGGCGGCGCCGGCCTGGACGTCACACCGGTACTGCGGGCGATGACACTGCCCGGCGCCACCGGGCTCCTGCACCTGCTGCGCATCCCGACCGCCCGGCTGCAGGTCGGGATCGCCGTGCAGCTGCTGCGGCTGATGGGTTCCGGCCTCGGCCAGGACGCCCCGGACCTCCTCCGCATGGTCGACGCGCTCCCGGACGCCACCGCACGTGCCGCCTTCATCCGCACGCTGCGGGCCGTGGTCGACTGGCGCGGCCAGGTGGTGACGATGCTCGACCGCTGCTATCTCACGCGCGGCATGCCCACGCTCCTCGTGTGGGGATCGCGCGACGCCGTGGTGCCCGTGGCCCACGCCCGCCGTGCCCACGAGGCGATGCCCGGCAGCAGGCTCGAGGTGTTCGAGGGGGCCGGGCACTTCCCGTTCCACAGCGACCCGGCTCGCTTCGTGGCGCTCCTGGAGGGCTTCTTCGCCACCACCGAACCGGCGCCCTGGAGCGCGGAGCAGTGGCGTGAGCTCCTGCGCGCCCCCGATTCCGTGGACAACAGCCCACGGCACGCCACCGGCGAACGCAACGCGACCTGACGAGACGGCCGGGGTCGTCGGTGGCTCCGGCTACCGTGGGCCACCAACGCCCGGAGGCCCCGTTGCTCGACCATCTCTCGATCCAGACGACCGACGTCGACGCCGCCGCCGCGTTCTATCTGCGGGTGTTCGCCCCGCTGGGCATCCGCGAGGCGATGCGCATGGGTCTCGACGGCGACACGGCGGTGGGCCTCTCCGGCCCCGACGGGTTCCCGCACTTCTGGCTCGGGCCCACCACGGCCCCGTCCGGCCGGGAGGTGCACATCGCGTTCACCGCACCCGGGCGCACCGCGGTCGACGAGGTCCACGTCGCGGCGCTGGAGACCGGAGCGGAGATCCTGCACGCTCCGCGGGTGTGGCCCGAGTACCACCCCGGCTACTACGCGGTGTTCCTGCGGGATCTCGACGGCAACAACGTGGAGGCCGTGCACCACACCTTCCCGGGCGCAGCTACCTGACCGGACAGCCTGACCGAACGCGCCCCGGAGCCGTGTGCACGGCTCCGGGACGCGCGAGGAGTCTCAGCTGCAGCCGCTGGTGGAGCCGCAGCCCTCGCACAGGTAGCACGAACCCGCCGGACGCATCTTCGTGCCGCACGTCATGCACAGCGGCGCGTCGGCGGCCTTGCCGAGACGCAGCTCCAGCAGCTCGGTGGAGCTGCCGACCTCGACGGGAGCACGGGTGGCACCGGGGGTGCGCTCCACCTCGTCGCCCGCCGGGGCGGCATCGACCGTGAACCGCAGGCTCTCGACGTCGACGTCGCCGTAACCCGCGGAGTAGTCGGTGCCCGCCACCTGCTTCGTGCGCTCCTCCGCGGAGAAGATGCCGAGCTGCGCGCGCTTCTCGTAGGGCAGGTGGTCGAGCGCGAGCCGGCGGAACAGGTAGTCGAGCACGCTCGTGGCGATCCGGACGTCCGGGTCGTCGGTCATGCCGGCGGGCTCGAAGCGCAGGTTGGAGAACTTCGAGACGTAGAACTCGAGCGGGATCCCGTACTGCAGGCCCACCGAGATCGACATCGAGAACGCGTCCATCACACCCGAGAGGGTGGAACCCTGCTTGCCCAGCTTGACGAAGATCTCGCCGAGGCCGTTGTCGGGGTAGGAACCCGCGGTGAGGTAGCCCTCGGCCCCGCCGACGGTGAAGGAGACCGTCTCGCTGGGGCGCTTCTTGGGCAGCCTGCGGCGCACCGGCCGCGCCTCGACCGGGGCGGCGACCTCGGCCTTCTGCGTGGCCTTCGCCGACTTGCCCGCCGACAGCGGCTGGCCGACCTTGCAGTTGTCGCGGTAGATCGCGAGCGCCTTGAGGCCGAGCTTCCAGCCCTCCAGGTAGATCTTCTCGACGTCCTCGACGGTGGCCGCCTCCGGCATGTTGACCGTCTTCGAGATGGCCCCGGACATGAACGGCTGCACCGCGGCCATCATCCGGACGTGGCCCATGGGCGCGATCGAGCGTTCGCCCATCGCGCAGTCGAACACCTCGTAGTGCTCCTGACGCAGGCCGGGGGCGTCGATCACGTGGCCGTGCTCACCGATGTACTCGACGATGGCCTCGACCTGCTCGCCCTGGTAGCCCAGCTTCGTGAGCGCGCGCGGCACCGTCTGGTTGACGATCTGCATGGAGCCGCCGCCGACCAGCTTCTTGAACTTGACCAGCGCGAGGTCCGGCTCGATGCCGGTGGTGTCGCAGTCCATCATCAGGCCGATGGTGCCGGTGGGGGCGAGCACCGATGCCTGGGCGTTGCGCCACCCGTTGCGCTCGCCTGTGGCGAGGCAGTCCTTCCAGGTGATCGTGGCGAGCTTGTGGACCGCGCTGCTCGCCGGGAAGGTGCGCACGTCGTCGTTGGCCGCGGCGTGCTTGCGCATGACGCGCTGGTGCGACTCGGCGTTGCGCGCGTAGCCCTCGTAGGGGCCGACCACGCCGGCGAGCTCGGCCGACCGCTTGTAGGCAGCGCCCGTCATCAGCGAGGTGATGGCCGCGGCCAGTGCCTGGCCGCCCTCCGAGTCGTACGCGTGGCCGGTGGCCATCAGGAGCGCACCGAGGTTGGCGTAGCCGATACCGAGCTGGCGGAACTTGCGGGTGGTGTCGGCGATCGGCTCGGTGGGGAAGTCGGCGAAGCAGATCGAGATGTCCATCGCCGTGATGATCAGCTCGACGGCCTTGCGGAACCGCACCGCGTCGAACTGGCCGTCGTCGCCGAGGAACTTCAGCAGGTTCAGCGAGGCGAGGTTGCAGCTCGAGTTGTCGAGGTGCATGTACTCCGAGCAGGGGTTGGACGCGGAGATCCGGCCCGACTCGGGACAGGTGTGCCAGTCGTTGATCGTGCCGTCGTACTGGATGCCCGGGTCGGCGCACTCCCACGCGGCCTGCGCGATTGTGCGGAACAGCTTCTTCGCGCCCACCTTCTCGATGACCTCGCCGGTCATGCGGGCCCGCAGGCCGAACTCGCCGTCGGCCTCGACGGCGCGCATGAACTCGTCGGTGACCCGCACGGAGTTGTTGGCGTTCTGGTACTGCACCGAGGTGATGTCGGAGCCACCGAGGTCCATGTCGAAGCCTGCGTCGCGCAGGACCCGGATCTTGGCCTCCTCCTTGGCCTTGGTGGCGACGAACTCCTCGATGTCGGGGTGGTCGACGTCGAGGACGACCATCTTCGCCGCGCGGCGCGTGGCGCCACCGGACTTGATGGTGCCCGCGCTGGCGTCGGCGCCGCGCATGAACGACACCGGGCCGGACGCGGTGCCGCCGGAGGACAGCAGCTCCTTCGAGGAGCGGATGCGGGAGAGGTTGAGCCCCGCCCCCGAGCCGCCTTTGAAGATCAGCCCCTCCTCGCGGTACCAGTTGAGGATCGACTCCATCGTGTCGTCGACGGCGAGGATGAAACACGCCGAGACTTGTTGAGGGCTTGAGGTTCCGACGTTGAACCACACCGGGGAGTTGAAGCTGAACACCTGGTGCAGCAGCATCCAGGTGAGCTCCTGGCCGAAGATCTCCGCGTCGTCCTCGGTGGCGAAGTAGGCGTTGTCGAGGCCCGCGCGGCGGTACACCCCGACGACCCGGTCGATCAGCTGCCGCAGGCTCGACTCCCGCTGCGGGCTCCCCGGGGCGCCGCGGAAGTACTTGCTCGTGACGATGTTGGTGGCGTTGACCGACCAGGAGGCGGGGAACTCGACCCCGCGCTGCTCGAAGTTGACCGTGCCGTCGCGCCAGTTGGTCATGACGACGTCGCGGCGCTCCCAGGTGACCTCGTCGTACGGGTGGACACCGGGGGTGGTGTAGATCCGCTCGACGGTGAGGCCGGCGGGCCGGCCCGCCTTGCCGGGGCCCTTCTTCCCTCGCCCTGACGCGGTTCCGACGGTCTCGGTCATGCTCTCCCTCTCCTGCGATGCCGGCGGCGGGGTCCGTCGGTACGCGGTATGGCTGCGCTGGTGATGTGTCTGCGCGTGTGGACGTGGTGCGGTGGTGCCGTGCTGTGCCTGGTGGCCGTGCTGTGCCTGTGGCAGGTACCGGGCGTCTGTTCAGTCGGCGGACTGGTCGCTGCCCGGAGTGCGGAGCTCCGCGATTTCCTTCTCGAAGTCCTCGATGGAGGAGAACGACCGGTAGACGCTCGCGAAACGGAGGTAGGCGACCTCGTCGAGCTCACGCAGCGGACCGAGGATGGCCAGTCCGACCTCGTGGCTGGGGATCTCGGCCGTGCCGCCTGCGCGGACTGCCTCCTCCACGCGGTGCGCAAGCTGCTGCAACGCGTCCTCGTCGACGGGCCGGCCCTGGCAGGCGCGGCGGACGCCGGTGACGACCTTCTCGCGGCTGAACGGTTCCGTGACGCCGCTGCGCTTGACGACGGCGAGCACGGCCTCCTCCACGGTGGTGAAGCGGCGACCGCACGAGGCGCAGGAACGTCTGCGCCGCGTGGCCTGACCGTCGTCGACCTCGCGGGAGTCGATGACCCGGCAGTCCGAGTACCGGCAGAACGGGCAGCGCATCGGACCGATCCCTTCACCACGGTGTTGTCGCCCTGGCCGCCCGGAAAACCCAGCCGGTGGACGAACAACACGAGTGTAACCACAACATGTAGGGGCAAGGGAAGTCGGAGGCCCCATACGTGCCGACCCCGTCCACCTAACGGGAACTGACCTCGCGGTGCGCGACGTGGCGGACGCCGAGGGTCAGCCCAGCGGGACGCGCAGCACCTGCCCGGGGCGGAGCTCCACCGAAGTGAGGGAGTTGACGGTGACGATCCGCTCCGTGAGCGCCGCCACCTGCGCTCCCGACGCCGCCGGCGCGACGCCGCGTGCGACATCCTGGACGGTGGCCTCGGGCCCCACGGTGACCGTGGCCACCGCCGGCGCCGGACCTCCCGCACCCACCCGGGACTGTGCCACGGTGCCGGCCAGCAGCCCGAGGCCGACCACGAGTGCCGCGGCCGCCACGGTGAGGGCAGCACCGCCCAGCACCCGGCGCACCCGGATCGTCAGCGGAGACACCGGCTCGACCACCACGGGGCGCCGGACGAGCAGCCGTGGCCCCGAGGACGACGGCAGAGCGGGCCAGACCGGCCGCGGCAGCGCCGCGGGCCGCACGATCACCGGCACCGCCACCGGACGCACCGGGCGCGGCCCCCGTGAACCGCGCCGCGACCCGCCCCACCCGTACCCGGCGCTCGGCCGGCCACCGGGGCGCATCCGCCGGACCACTCCCCCACCGGGCGCGCCGGACGCGACCGGCACGGCCTCCTCGGCCACGGGCACCGGCCCGGATCCCCGCCGCCCGGCCACCGCCCCCTGAACGGCGAGCCGCAACACTCCCCGACCTGGGCGCCGACGTGCTCCCCAGGCTCGATCCTCGGCCGGCCGTCCGATCTTCCCGTGCTCGTCCATCGCCGCCTCCGCCTCTCACCGCCGCCGTGCGATCAAACAACCGTTCGAACGAACGCCTGACGATGTGTACCACCGAGCACCGACAGAATCGAGAAAAGTGGGCGTGTCGTTCGAACATGCGTTTGGCGAAGAACGGGATCGGGGCTACCGTCGTGCCGACGGCGGTGGCCCCGCGTCACCGGTTCGGACGGCGTCCGCACCGGCGGCCCGCGGGCACCACTGCAGCACGAGCACCACCGGCACCACAGCACCGACAGAGCACACCTGCACAGCACCACGGACGATCTCGGACATCGCGTCGCACCCCCGGCAGCCACCACGCGCCGGCGGGGGCGACCACTGAGGAGGCACGACGAATGGCACGGGACGAGCCCGGCACCGGGGCCGGTAGCGAGGCCGGCCCGGACACACCCGGCGGCGCCACAGCGGCGCGGAACGGCGAGTCGGCGCAGGTCAGCCCCTTTCCCGACCCCCCGACGGGGCCGGTAGGCCTGACTCCGCGCCAGCGCAAGGTCCTCGAGGTGATCCGCGACTGGGTGGAGCGCTTCGGGTACCCGCCGAGCGTCCGGGAGATCGGCGACGCCGTCGGTCTCACCTCCACCTCGTCGGTGCACCACCAGCTGCGCACGCTGGAGCGCAAGGGGTACCTGCGCCGCGATCCCAACCGCACCCGCGCCGTCGACGTGCGAGGGCCCGACGACGCGCCGGTCGCCGACGCCGTGGTCACCACGGCCGCGACCACGGTCGAGACCACCGGCTCCGACGACCTCCGCCCGACGCCCGCGTTCGTGCCGCTGCTGGGCAACATCGCCGCCGGTGGGCCGATCCTCGCCGAGCAGGCCGTCGAGAGCGTGTTCCCGCTCCCCCGCGAGATCGTCGGGGAGGGCACCCTGTTCCTGCTCAACGTCCGCGGCGACTCGATGGTCGAGGCCGCGATCACCGACGGCGACTGGGTCGTCGTGCGTCAGCAGCCCGTCGCGGAGAACGGCGAGATCGTCGCCGCGATGATCGACGGCGAGGCCACGGTCAAGACGTTCAAGCGGCGTGACGGGCACGTCTGGCTCATGCCGGCCAACCCGGCGTACGACCCGATCCCCGGTGACGACGCGAGCGTGCTCGGCCGCGTGGTGGCGGTACTGCGCAGGCTCTGACCCACTGCGGGTGCCCGGGGCCCGTCGGCCGGGCCCGGTGGTTCAGCGGCGGCGCACGGCCAGCGCCGCCGCCACCAGCAGCAGCAGACCCACCGCGACGCCGCCGCCGATCACGGCGGGCTGCCATGCGGGTGTGGGCTCCTCCGCCGCGGCGGGCGCCGGCGGCGGAGCGGTGTCGGCCGGGAGCCGGTCGGCCACGAGTGCCGTCGCTCCCGGCACGGCGCGGAGCTCTCCGGGCACCACGCGGGTCTCCGAACCGGACAGGAGCGTGCCGTCGGGCTCGAACGCCACCGCCTCGCCCTGCGGCTCGTCCGGCAGCGGCACCTGCACCGGCGTACCCGTCAGCGCCTCGACGACGTCGCCGTCGGGCACCGGGTAGAGCCAGGCGTCGGTGTAGCTGCGCACCGCCACCACCGAGCCGTCCGCGTTCTCCGCGGCCCCCGTGACCAGCCGCGATCCCACTCCGCCCACCGGTCCGCCGACCGTGGCGGACTGCGGCAGCGTCAGCTCGCCGACCTGCACCAGCGGGGTGGGGTCCTCGCCTGCGGGTGGGGTTGCGGTGCGGTACACACCCGCAGGGCGGCCGACCTCCTTGGTGATCACCACCGGCCGGCCGGCCGCGTCCACGAGCAGGGCCTCCGCGTCGTGCGGGCCGTCGGGATAGGTCAGCCGGTGCACCTCGGCCGCCCCTCGGCGCGGCAGCACGATCACCGCCACGGACTCCCGGCGCAGCTGGTTGTCCCCGGTGTCGGCCACCCACAGCGAGCCGTCCGGACCGCGGGCCAGGTCCTCGGGGTCGTACGGGTCCACCCCGGCGGTGCGCGAGTCGATCACCGCACAGGTGGAGGGGTCCAGCCGGTGCAGCTGGACGCGGCGGCCGCCGTCGCTCATCGCCCACACCGCGTCACCGTCGACGACCAGCCCGGACAGCTCGCCGAGCCGCGGGTCGTCGATGGTGCAGCGAGCCTGCGGTGCGGGGACCCCGGCGAGGGACGCCGCGAGCGCACCGGCCACGAGCAGCCGGATCAGCGCGCGGCACCGTCCTCGAGTGGGGCTCCGACCAGCGCGAACGGCAGTACGGCCGTGGCCAGCTCGGCGCCGACCCTGGCGTGCATCCGGGTGCCGTGCGGGGTGTGCTCCTCCGCCAGCACCTCACCCTCGGAGTGCACGCGCGCCACCAGCGAGCCCTGCGCGTAGGGCAGCAGCAGCTCGACGTCGACCTCCGGGCGCGGCAGCAGCTCGGCGATCCGCTCGCGGAGCTTCTGCACGCCGTCGCCGCGCCTGGCGGAGACGAACACGGCGTCCGGGAGCAGGTGGCGCAGGCGCGCCAGCTGCAGGTCGCCCGCCGCGTCCGTCTTGTTGACGACGAGCAGCTCCCGCGGCATGGAGCCCGCGTTCTGCTCCCCGATCTCGACGAGCACCTCGCGGACGGCCTTGATCTGGTCCTCCGGGAGCGCGTCGGAGGCGTCGACGACGTGCACGAGCAGGTCGGCGGCCGCCGTCTCCTCGAGCGTGGACCGGAACGCCTCGACGAGCTGGTGGGGCAGGTGCCGCACGAACCCGACGGTGTCGGTGAGCGTGAACGTGCGCCCGTCCGAGGTGGACGTGCGGCGCGTGGTGGGGTCGAGGGTGGCGAACAGCGCGTCCTCGACGAGCACACCGGCGTCGGTGAGCGCGTTGAGCAGGCTGGACTTACCCGCGTTGGTGTAGCCGACGATCGCGACCGACGGCACCTCGTTGCGCCTGCGCGCCCAGCGCTGGGTCTCGCGCACCTGCTTCATGCCCGAGATCTCGCGGCGCAGCTTGGCCATCCGGTTGCGGATGCGGCGCCGGTCGAGCTCGATCTTGGTCTCACCGGGGCCACGGCCGCCGATCCCGACGCCGCCTGCCGCACGGCCACCCACCTGGCGCGACAGCGCCTCGCCCCAGCCGCGCAGGCGCGGGAGGAGGTAGGACAGCTGTGCCAGCTCGACCTGCGCCTTGCCGTCCTTGGAGCGGGCGTGCTGGGCGAAGATGTCGAGGATCAGCGCGGTGCGGTCGATGACCTTGACCTTGAGCTTCTCCTCCAGCTGGCGCAGCTGGCCGGGAGAGAGCTCACCGTCGCAGATCACCGTGTCGGCGCCGGCGGAGAGCACGGCGTCGCGCAGCTCGTCGACCTTGCCGGTGCCGATGAAGGTGGCGGGGTCGGGCCGGGAACGGCGCTGGATCAGGCCGTCGAGCACCTCGGAACCGGCGGTCTCGGCGAGGCGCGCCAGCTCGGTGAGCGAGGCCTGGGCCTGCTCGGCGCTGCCCTCGGTCCAGACTCCGACGAGCACGACGCGCTCGAGACGCAGCTGCCGGTACTCGACCTCGGTGACGTCGGTGAGCTCGGTGGACAGTCCGGCGACGCGACGGAGCGATGTGCGCTCCTCGAGCTCAAGGTCGCCGCGGGTGGCATCAGCGGAACGCGCATCCGCAGCGCGCGGGCGCCGGTCACCGGTGGTGGTGGACAGGACGGGTTCAGTCATCGTGGGATTCATGCTCCCATGCCAACGCCCTGGCTGTCTGGTTTGTTTCTACGCGGAACATCGCGTGTCGGACGCGGTCAGCTGCTCATCCGAGCGGGCTCCCGGCCGGCGGCCTCCCACCAGGACCTGGTCAGCTCGCCGTGGGCCACGAGAACGGCAGGCCCGTGCAGCACGGTGGTGGCGGCCTCGACGGTGACCCGGAGTCGGCCGCCGGGGGTGTGCACGGCCACCGTGCCGGTGTGCCGGTCGGCGTCGCGCAGCGCGGCCACGGCCGCGGCGACCGTGCCGGTGCCGCAGGAGCGCGTCTCCCCCACGCCCCGCTCGTGCACGCGCATCGTCACCTCTCCGTCGGAGCCCCCGCCGGTCGCGACGAGCGGGGAGACGAACTCGACGTTCACCCCGTGCGGGAACAGCGCCCGGTCGTGGCCGGGGGCAGCGGTGAGATCGAGCGCGTCGATGTGGTGGCCGGTGACGCACGCCAGGTGGGGGTTGCCGACGTCGACGGCCACGCCGGGAAAGAGCGCACCGTCGACGCTCGCGGTGCTGTGCTCGCCGACGATCGCAGGCCCCATGTCGACCGAGATCTCACCGTCGGGGCTGGTGGGGTCCATCCGGACGACTCGCACGCCGCTGCGGGTGCCCACCGGTGTCTCGCTGCCGCCGAGCCAGCCGGCGTGCTGCAGGTAGCGCGCGAAGACGCGCACGCCGTTGCCGCACATCTCGACGGCCGTGCCGTCGGCGTTGCGGTAGTCCATGAACCACTCGACGCCCGGCTCGGGCGCGGGCCCGTCCTCCAGGGCGGCCCAGCGCACCACGCGCAGCACGCCGTCGGCGCCGAGGCCGCGGCGGCGGTCGCACAGTGCGGCGACCCTGGCCGGGGTCAGGGCCAGGGTGGCGTCGGGGTCGGGGAGCAGGACGAAGTCGTTCTCCGTGCCGTGCCCCTTGCTGAACTGCACGTCATGAGCCTACTTGCGCGGGGAGCGCGGCGACGGCCCGGTCGAACAGGTCCGGTGCGGCGCCGTCGAGCCACCGGATGCGGGGGTCGCGGCGGAACCAGGAGCGCTGGCGGCGCACGAACCGCCGTGTGGCCCGCACGGTGTCGGTGGCGGCGGACGCGAGGTCCCCTGCTCCGTCGAGGGCGGCCACGACCTGCTGGTAACCCAGTGCCCGCGACGCGGTGAGCCCGTCGCGGAGGCCGTGGCCGAGCAGCCCGCGGGTCTCGTCGACGAGCCCGGCGGCGAACATCCGCGCCACCCGCCGGGCCAGGCGGACGTCCAGCTCGGCGGTGTCCCGGTCGAGGCCGAGCAGCACGGCGTCGTAGCGGGGCGCACCGCCGGTGGGCAGCCGGGCCGGGAACGGGCGCCCGGTCAGGGCGATCACCTCCAGCGCGCGGACGATCCGGCGGCCGTTGGTCGGCAGCACCACCGCGGCCGCAGCCGGGTCGACCTCGGCGAGCCGGGCGTGCAGCGCCTGCGGCCCGCTCCCGTCCAGCTCGGCCTGCAGCGCGGCCCGCAGACCCGGATCCGTGCCGGGGAACTCCAGCTCGTCGACGACGGCCTGCACGTACAGGCCGGAGCCGCCCACCAGCACCGGGGTGCGGCCTGCGGCTCGCAACCGCTCCACCACCTCCCGCGCCGCGCGCTGGTAGGCCGCCACGGACGCGACCTCCGTGACGTCGAGGACGTCGAGCAGGTGGTGCGGGACCCCCGCCTGTTCGGCGGGCGTGAGCTTCGCCGTGCCGATGTCCAGCCCGCGGTAGAGCTGCATCGCGTCGGCGTTGATCACCTCGCCGCCCAGCTCGGCGGCCAGGGCGAGGCCCAGGTCGGACTTGCCGGTCCCCGTCGGGCCGACGACGGCGACCAGAGGTGGCGCGCTCACGGCAGCGGCGTCCAGACCGCCACGTGGTAGGCCACCCCGTACGGGACCGCCGAGTACGTCAGCTCCCCACGCCAGCGCCTGCCCGCGGCCGCACCGGCGAGCACCTGCCACGGGGCCCGGCCGGCGACGTGCAGTGCGGTGGCGAGGCCGGCGTCGAGGTGGGCCAGCGCGTCGGTGTCGGCGTCGCGCAGAGCGGCGGCGACCGCCGCGTCGAACGGGCCGGCGCGCTCGTCGAGGTATCCCGGGGCCTTCGCGGTGTGGGTGGTGGCGCCGTCCCCGACGACCAGCAGGCCCACCGGGTCCGGGTCGGCCGCGAGCTCGGCGGCGAGCGCCGTGCCGAGCTCGGCGCACGCCCGTGGGTCCTCGTCCGGCGCGACGAGCTCGCCCCGGATGCTGACGGCGCCACCCCCGGCGGCGGCCACCCAGCCGGCGATCAGCAGCGGCAGCGGGAGCTCCGGATCGACCGGCACGGCGGCCGATGCCGGGTCGAGACCCACCACGACGTCCGCCCCGAAACCCGCGAAGCTGCCCCGGGCCGGTGGCCGCACGGTGCGCCGTCCGCCCGCGTCGGCGCCCACGGCGACCCACCGGGCCGAGGCCGCGCCCAGCCGCGCCGCGGCGCCGACGCACGCAGCCCGTAGCTCGGCCGACTCGGTGGCCGCGCCCGTCGCCAGCTCGGGGACGAGCAGCGGCGGCTCGGGCAGCACGGCGACCAACGTCAGCACGCCTCCGAGCGTAGGCCGCGGCCCTCCCACCAGCGCGTTCGGGCGCGGCTCGCCGACCAGGACCGGCCGCTGGCTGCGTAGCGCCCCTGCAGGTTGTTCCGGTCGGCCCCCCGAGCTGTTTGAATCGCGGGACGACCGCCGGTCACGAGGACCGGCGACGGTCGCTGTGCACGGCTCCGCCCGCGGGCGGGGCGCCCACCGTCCGCGGTGGGCCGGAGCAAGGAGGACGACGGTGTCGGAGCAGCAGGGGACGGAAACGCCACTCACCACCACCGGGAGCGGGGCCGAGCCCGCCCCCGAGGTCGAGCAGGCGGCAGCGACGCGGCCCACGGTCCAGGAGGAGCCCTTGGGGGTCGACGGCGCGGCCGCCGGCCCGGCGGCCCCGGACACCGAGGTCGCCGACGACACCGAGGTCACCGAGACCCCGGCTCCCCGCCCCTCACCGCTGTCCTTCGCCCACGGCGGGTCCGGCGCCACCGCCGAGCCCGGAGCCGACGTCGAGGCGGCGGCCACGTCCCCGGAGGCCGAGCTGAGCCCGGCCCCGGCCCCGGAACAGGACCCGGCGCCTGCCGCCGAAGCGAGCCCGGCCCCGGCCACCGAGCCGAGCCCGGCCACCGCTGCCGACCCGAACCCGGCGCCTGCCGCCGAGCCGGTCCCCTCGCCGGTCGAGCCGGGCCCGGCCACCGAGGCCGCCGCGCCGCCGGCCACCGACGCCTCTCCCGCTACCCCCGAGCCGCCGCGGCCCGGACCACCTGCCGTG
>NZ_JAAXKY010000180.1 GCF_012911925.1 Pseudonocardia xinjiangensis
GCCCCGCCCGTTGCAGCAAAGCCACTTTCATGCAACCTCGTTGCCGCAAAGTGGCTTTGCTGCACGTTCCCCGGGCCCCGGCACGCGCGCCTGCGGGCCGGTTGCCGCTGCCCCTACTCATGGGTAATGACCGCCACCGAAACGCCCGCTCCCGGCGTCAGCGGCACCTCGGCCACGTTCGAGTCGCTCGACCCGCGGACCGGCGACGTGGTCGGCACGCACCCCGTGCACGACGCCGCCGCCGTCGAGGCGGCCGTGGCGCGGGCCGCGGGTGCCGCGCAGTGGTGGGCCGGGCTGGGCTTCGCCGAGCGCCGTCGGAGGCTGGGCGAGTGGCGCAAGGCACTGGTGCGCCGCATCGACGACCTCGCCCAGGTCGTCTCCGACGAGACGGGGAAGCCGCTCGACGACGCGCGCCTCGAGCTCGTACTGGCGATCGACCACCTGGACTGGGCCGCGAAGCACGCCGAGAAGGTGCTGCGCCGCCGCATGGTCTCCGCCGGGCTGTTGATGAGCAACCAGGCCGCGAGCATCACGTACGTGCCGATCGGGGTGGTCGGCGTGATCGGCCCGTGGAACTACCCCGTGTTCACCCCGATGGGTTCCATCGCCTACGCGCTGGCCGCCGGGAACGCGGTGGTCTTCAAGCCGAGTGAGCTGACGCCCGGCGTCGGTGTGGCGCTGGCCGACACCCTCGCGGAGATCGTGGACGGGCAGCCCCTGCTGCAGGTCGTCACGGGCTTCGGCGAGACCGGCGCCGCGCTCTGCCGGGCCCCGGGGGTCGGGAAGATCGCGTTCACCGGTTCCACCGCCACGGGCAAGCGCGTGATGGCCACCTGCGCCGAGAGGCTCACCCCGGTGGTCATCGAGTGCGGTGGCAAGGACGCGCTGATCGTCGACGCCGACGCCGACCTCGGAGCGGCCGCCGACGCGGCGGTGTGGGGCGCCATGTCCAACGCGGGCCAGACCTGCGTGGGCGTCGAGCGGGTGTACGTGCTCGACGCGGTGGCCGACGCGTTCACCGAGAAGGTGGTGGCCGGGGCGCGCGGCCTGCGTTCCGGGTCGACCGGTGACTTCGGGCCGATGACGATGCCGTCGCAGGTGGACGTGGTGCGCCGCCACGTGGAGGACGCCCTCGCCCGCGGCGGGCGTGCGGTGGTCGGCGGGGCGGAGTCGGTCCAGCGGCCGTTCGTCGAGCCGGTGGTGATCGTCGACGTGCCCGAGGACAGCACCGCGGTCACCGAGGAGACGTTCGGGCCGCTGCTCGTCGTCAACCGGGTGCCCGACGTCGGCGAGGCCGTGCGCCGGGCCAACGCCACCGGGTACGGCCTGGGCGCCACCGTGTTCTCGAAGAGCCGCGGCGAGGAGATCGCGGCGCGGCTGCGCTGCGGGATGGTGTCGATCAACGGGGTGATCTCCTTCGCGGGCATCCCCAGCCTGCCCTTCGGGGGTGTCGGCGACTCCGGCTTCGGACGCATCCACGGTGCCGACGGGCTGCGTGAGTTCACGCGTCCGCAGGCCGTGGCGCGCCAGCGGTTCGCGCTGCCCATCCCCGTCACCAGCTTCCGGCGCACCTCGCGCGGGATGAAGGCACTGCTCGGGATCGTGCGGCTGCGACACGGCCGTAGACGGCACCGGCGCGTCCGGGTCTGGGCAGTCACACGGCCGCCCGTGCGCGCCTCTGTAATGCGAGGATCCCGGGGATTGTCCTCGGTGAACGGGAGGTGGACGGTGGCACGGGAGTTCCGGACGGTCGGTGTGGTCGGTCTGGGCACGATGGGTGCGGGCATCGTCGAGGTGTTCGCTCGCAGCGGGCTGCACGTGGTCGCCGCGGAGGTGGACGACGAGGCGGTCCAGCGGGGCCGCACGCACCTGGAGACGTCCACCGCGCGCGCTGTCGGCCGCGGCAAGCTGACGCAGCAGGACGCCGACGAGCTGCTCGCCCGGATCGCCACCACCACGTCGCTGGCCGACCTGGCCGACGTCGACCTCGTGGTCGAGGCGGTGCCGGAGCACCTCGACCTCAAGGCCACGCTGTTCGCTGAGCTGGACGCGGTGTGCTGCCCCGACGCGATCCTCGCGTCCAACACCTCGTCGCTCTCGATCACCGAGCTCGCGGTGCGCACCGGGCGCCCCGGCAAGGTCATCGGGATGCACTTCTTCAACCCGGCGCCGGTGCAGAAGCTCGTGGAGCTGGTGCGCACCGTCGTCACGGAGCAGGACGTCGTGGACGACGTCCGGGCGTTCGCCGCCACCCTCGACAAGGTGCCGGTCGTCATCGGCGACCGTGCCGGGTTCATCGCCAACGCGCTGCTGTTCGGGTACCTCAACCACGCGGCGCAGATGTACGAGGCGCACTACGCGAGCCGGGAGGACCTCGACGCCGCCATGCGGTACGGCTGCGGCTACCCGATGGGCCCGCTGGCCCTGCTCGACCTGATCGGGATCGACACCAGCTACGAGATCCTCGACACGATGTACCGCGAGTCGCGCAACCTGATGCACGCCCCCGCCCCGGTGCTCCGGCAGATGACCACCGCGGGCCTGCTGGGGCGCAAGACCGGCCGTGGCTTCTACACCTACGCCAAGCCGCACAGCTCCGAGGTCGTGCCCGACGCCCTCACCCCGTCCGGTGCCGGTGCTCCCGAGGTGGCCGGCCGCGACGTGCAGCGCGTCGGGGTGATCGGCACCGGCACCATGGCCACGGGCATCGTCGAGGTGTTCGCCAGAGCCGGGTTCGACGTGATCGTGCGTGGGCGCTCGCAGTCCAAGATCGACCGCTGCGTGGCCACGGTCCGCAAGTCGCTGGACAAGGCCGTGGTGCGCGGCCGGGCCACCGAGGACGACCGCGACGCCGCGCTGGCCCGGATCACCGGCACCACGCACCTGGAGGGCCTCGCCGACGTCGACCTGGTCGTCGAGGCGATCGCCGAGGAGCTCGACGTCAAGCGGGCGGTGTTCGGGGCACTCGACGAGGTCTGCAAGCCGGGCGCGATCCTCGCCACCACCACGTCGTCGCTTCCGGTGGTGGAGTGCGCCGCCGCCACGTCCCGCCCGCAGGACGTCGTCGGGCTGCACTTCTTCAACCCCGCGCCGCAGATGAAGCTCGTGGAGGTGGTCTCGACGATCACCACCGCCCCCGAGGTGGCGGCATCGGCCCGCGCTCTGTGCGAGCGGCTGGGGAAGGTGCCGGTGTCGTGCGGCGACCAGGCCGGGTTCATCGTCAACGCGCTGCTGTTCCCCTACCTCAACGACGCGGTGAAGATGCTCCAGGCGCACTACGCCACCGCCGACGACATCGATGCCGCCATGAAGACCGGCTGTGCGCTGCCGATGGGGCCCTTCGAGCTGCTCGACGTGGTGGGTCTGGACGTCTCGCTGGCCATCCAGCGGTCGCTCTACCAGGAGTTCCGGCTCTCCGGTCTCGCCCCGGCCCCGCTGCTGGAGCACCTGGTCACCGCGGGAAGGCTGGGCCGCAAGACCGGGCACGGCTTCCGGGACTACGCGGCGCGCTGAGGCTGTTGCGCTCGCCGTGCCCAGATCCAACCGCCCGCGCCGCCCGACGCCGGGGCGCACCGAGCACGTCCCGCTGCGGTCGGCGTCCCTCACGCGGGTCGAGAGCGCGTCCGACGGCGAGTGGATGGTGCGCAGCGTCCCGGGTTCGTCGTCGGCGAAGACCTACCGCTGCCCCGGCTGCGACCACCTGATCCCGGCCGGCGCCCCGCACGTCGTGGCGTGGCCCGCCGCCGAGTTCGGGTCGGTGGAGGAGCGCAGGCACTGGCACGCCCCCTGCTGGCAGGCCCGCGACCGGCGCGGGCCGGGCCGGCGGCGGTGGCGGTGACGGCGACCGGGGATCAGCGAGGGTCCTTCGGGGCGGGGAGGGTGGACATGATCTTCTCGAGCAGCTCCCGCGACTCGTCGGGATCGTGCGCCCGGTGGCTCAGCCCGTCGAACATCCGCAGGTACTCCTGCACGCTCGACTGTTCCTTCAGGTAACGCTGCCCGGAATGGGTCTCGATCGCGACGATGTCGCGGTCGACGTCGTCGGCGAACTGGAAGACGGTGAACATGCCCAGCAGGCCGGCGTGCACCCCGGCGTCGTAGGGGAGGATCTGGATGGTGATGTTGCGGAGCAGCGAAAGGCGATGCAGCTGATCGAGCTGCGCGTGCATCTCCGCCGGAGATCCGACCTTACGGTGCAGCGCGCCTTCGTCGATCACGGTGATGAGCCGGGTGCGGCTGCGTGCGGCCAGCAGCAGTTCCTGCCGCCGACCGCGGATCTCGATCAACCGCTGGATCTGCTCGGCAGTTCTCGGCGGCGGCAGTTTCCCGAGAAGATGCCCGGCGTGTTCCGCGGTCTGGAGCAAACCGGGAATGAGGGAGAGTGCGAATGCCCTGATCGTCGACGCTCCCGACTCGAAGTCGAGGTAGGCGTTGAGCGGCGGCGACACCACGTCGGAGTACTGCTTCCACCAGGCCTGCCGCCGCCCTGCCCCCGCCCACTGCCGCAGCCGGTCGGCAGTGGCGGTGTCGACGTCGTAGAACACGATGAGGTCGCGGATGTCGCGCGGCTGGGGAGCTCCCTGGCCGTTCTCCAGCCTGCTGAGCTTGGACGTGGAGATGAGGGTGGCGTCGGCGACCTCGTCGAGAGTGCGGTGCCCCCGGATACGGCGTAGCTCTGCACCGAGCCGTCGGCGGGGCAGCAGGGGACCCTCGTCAGGCGCCATTTCCCGCCTCCGATCATGTCCGGATGCGGAGTGTCCACTCTGGCGGTCCAATGATGACAGCGCCGATCAGGTACTTGCTTTTTGGAATCCCATCGGAGGGTGACGTCCGGGTGCGCTGTACAGGTGGAACGATGTGGGATTCCCAGTATTGCCTTGCAAGTCGAGGATTCCGAAGCGCAACCTGGATCTGCGGCTCCCGACTCCGACCCGGGGCGGGTAGCGGGGTCGCCCCTCGACGAAGGGGGTACGGACCATGTTGACCATGATGGCGGTCGTCGGAATCGCTGTACTGGTAGGAATTGCCCTGATCATCGGGCGAATGGACACCGTGGCGCGGCACGAGGCGTGGAAGAGGATCGCCGCCGCCCGCCACCAGGTGTGGCTCGACGAGCAGGATCGTCGGAACTCAGCGGAGCAGCCGAGGTGCGCGGACTGCCCGACGAATCGGCCGGGAGGTCAGCGGCTGGGCCGCTGACCCGCTCAGCGGCGGCCGGCCGCCGCCCGGGGACGAGGACGGGGGCGCGCGTCGTTGGGGTCGATGCCCGTGCTTTCCCTGCTGCTGCTGGCGTCGCTGCTGTCGTCGCCGCCGGCGCCCGCGTCCGAGCCGTTCTCGGCGGTAGCGGGGGCGGCGGGATCCCGAGGAGCAGGCACCACACCGTTCTCGGCCCGGCCCTGATTAACGGCGGGCTGTTCCCTCGGCGCGGTCAGGGTGACGAGCGCGCGGTCGAGGATCACCCGGGCGTCGCCCAGCTGCTCGCTGATCCGCTTGCGCAGCTCGATGAGCTCGCCGAGCCGGTTCTCTGCGTCGCCGACGACCGCGCGGCCGATCGCCTTCGCCTTCTCCTCTTCCTCGCGGTAGCGCGCTGCGGCCGCCGTGCGCAGCTCCTCCGCCTGGCGGTGGGCTTCCTGCCGTTCCGCGGCGATCGCGGCCAGCGCCTCGGAGCGGCGCTGGTCCAGGGCGATCACGAAGTCCTCTTCGGCCGTGGCGCGGCGCGCCTCCGACTCGGCCCAGGCGCGGGCCCTGTCCTGCTCGGCCATCGCGAGCTCGTCGGCGAGCCGTTGCTGTGCCTCGCGTTGCTCCGCGGCGAGCTGCTCGTGGGTGATCCGGCGCTCGAGGTCGAGCTCGGCGCGGGCCCGCTCGAGGTCCCGGGTGAGCTCATCGGCGTTGGCCTTCGCCGCGGCGACGATCGTCTCCGCCTCGGCCCGGGCGTCGGCGATGATCTGCGCCTTCTGCGCCCTGATCGCTTCCGCCTCGGCGTGCGCCGCGGCGAGGATCTCCGTCCGCTGGGCCGTGGTCGCCTCGGCCTCGGCGCGGGCCTCGGCGAGGGCCTCCGCCCGCTGCGCCTCGATCGTCTCCGCCTCGGCCTGCGCCGCGGCGATGATCTGCGTCTTCTGTGCCTCGGCCTCGGTGATGCGCCTGCTGACCTCGGTCTCGGCCCGGCTGAGCATCTCGGCGACCTCGTCCTGGGCCAGCCGCAGCATCGTGCGCATCCGCTCGCTCATGCCCTGCACGTTGTGCCCCGGGCTCACCAGCGTGCGGACCTGCGCACGTAGCTTCTCCGCCCGCACCCGCGCCTCGTCGAGCTCCCTGGCGAGCTGGCCCGCCTGCTCGAGCGCTGCGTTGCGGTCGGTGACGAGGATGCTGATGTGCGCGTCCAGAGTGCGCAGGTGAGTGTCGACCTGGCCCTGGTCGTAACCCCTTCGCACGACCTCGAAGCCGGTGTCGGTCGAGGACGGAACGGGGTCTGCGGGCATGGAGGTCACCGTACCGGGCACGCCTGGGAGCGTCCCCAGGTGCAACCACGATGGTGAATGCCCTCACCCGCTCGTGGGAAGGACTTGCGATCAGACGCCGCGGAAGCGGTTGATCGCGTGGAGGTGCTTCGCGCGCTTCTCCGGGTCGGTCACGCCGAGTCCTTCGGAGGGGGCGAGCGCCAGCACCCCGACCTTGCCCTGGTGGCTGTTGGTGTGGACGTCCAACGCGGCCTGGCCGGTCTCCGCGAGCGGGTACACCTTGGACAGCGTCGGGTGGATGAGGCCCTTCTCGACCAGCCGGTTCGCCTCGAACGACTCCCGGTAGTTGGCGAAATGCGAGCCGATGATCCGCTTGAGGTTCATCCAGAGGTACCGGTTGTCGTAGGTGTGCTCGTAGCCGGTCGTCGACGCGCAGGTGACGATCGTGCCGCCCCGGCGGGCGACGTAGACGCTGGCGCCGAACGTCTCCCGGCCCGGGTGCTCGAAGACGATGTCCGGGTCGTCGCCGCCGGTCAGCTCACGGATCCTGGCCCCGAGGCGCTTCCACTCCGTCGGGTCCTGGTTGTGCTCGTCCTTCCAGAACCGGTAACCCTCCGCACTGCGGTCGATGATCAGCTCGGCGCCCATCGCGCGGCAGATCGCGCCCTTCTCCGGCGAGGAGACGACACAGACCGGGGTGCCGCCGCCGTTCAGCGCGAACTGCGTGGCGTACGAGCCGAGCCCGCCGGACGCCCCCCAGACGAGCACCGTGTCGCCCTGCTTCATGCCGGCGCCGTTGCGGGAGACGAGCTGCCGGTAGGCGGTGGAGTTGACGAGCCCGGGGCTCGCCGCCTCCTCCCACGTCAGGTGCTGGGGCTTGCGCAGGAGCTGGTTGGACTTGACCAGCGACAGCTCGGCCAGGCCGCCGAAGTTCGTCTCGAACCCCCAGATGCGCTGCTGGGGGTCCATCATCGTGTCGTTGTGCCCGTCGGGGCTCTCCAGCTCCACCGAGAGGCAGTGGGCCACCACCCGGTCGCCGGGCTTCCACAGGTTGACGCCGGGGCCCACCCGCAGCACGACGCCGGCCAGGTCGGAGCCGACCACGTGGTAGGGCAGGTCGTGGCGCTTGGTGAGCGGTGAGAGCCTGCCGTAGCGGCGTAGGAAGCCGAACGTCGGCATCGGCTCGAAGATCGAGGTCCAGACCGTGTTGTAGTTGATGGCGCTGGCCATCACGGCAACCAGCGCCTCGCCGGGCCCCGGTTGCGGGGTGGGCACCTCGTCGAGGTGGAGGCTCTTGCGCGGGTCCTTCTCGCGCGTCGGGATGCCCGCGAACATCTCCGTCTCGTCGGCGTGCACGGTGATGCCGCGGTAGTGCTCCGGGACGTCGAGTCCGCCGAGGGCGGCGTCCTGGTCGGCGAGTATCGCGTCGAGGATCTCCTGCACGCTGGCCTCCGTTGGCTCGAGTCGCGTCGAGAGTGCGTGGTATCCCACAGGTTACTGCGTAGTATGGTATCCGGCGGGTTCGTTCGGCGGGAGTGACCAGCGCCACTTCCGTCAGTGGGTGTCGGTCGCCGCCTGCTCCACCAGCTCCACGAGCACGCCTCCCGCGTCCTTCGGGTGCACGAAGTTGATGCGGGAGCCTGCGGTGCCCCGGCGGGGCTCGTCGTACAGCAGGCGCATGCCCTTGTCCCGCAGCGCGGCGCTGGTGGCCTCGATGTCCGCCACGCGGTAGGCCATCTGCTGGATCCCCGGGCCGTTGCGGTCGAGGAACTTGCCGATCGCGGAGTCGGGGCGCAGCGGGGCGAGCAGCTGCACCGCGGCCCCGGCGTCGCCGGGTGCGGACAGCATCGCCTCGCGCACCCCCTGCTCCTCGTTGGTCTCCTCGTGCGTCGCGACCAGTCCGAACGTGTCGGCGTACCAGGCGATGGCCTCATCCAGGTCGGCGACGGCGATCCCGACGTGGTCGACCGCGAGGACGGTGTGCTCTCCCATGGCGGGAATGTAACCCGGTACGGCGTTGACGTGCGGTTGTGCGAGGCGTCACCACTCCTGCGGTGTCGTGAACCGGGATCATCGGGGTCAGCACGGGTATCGTTGTTGCCCGCGCCGTCGCAGCCGCTGGAGGTCGATCGTGTCCGGATCCGTGATCGTGGCAGGGGCCCGTACCCCGATGGGAAAGCTCTCGGGTGGGCTGAAGGACTTCAGTGGGGCCCAGCTCGGGTCGTTCGCCATCAAGGCGGCGCTCGAACGGGCGGGTGTCGCCCCCGACCAGGTCCAGTACGTGATCATGGGCCAGGTCCTCACCGCGGGTGCCGGCCAGATCCCGGCCCGGCAGGCGGCCGCCGGCGCGGGCATCCCGATGGACGTTCCCGCGCTCACCATCAACAAGGTGTGCCTGTCCGGGCTCGACGCCATCGCACTGGCCGACCAGCTCATCCGGGCGGGTGAGTTCGACATCGTGGTGGCGGGCGGCCAGGAGTCGATGACGCAGGCTCCCCACCTGCTGCCCAAGTCCCGCGCCGGGTTCAAGTACGGCGACGTCACGATGCTCGACCACATGGCCCACGACGGCCTCTTCTGCGCCTTCGACCAGGTCGCGATGGGTGCGTCCACGGAGAAGTACAACTCCCGCTACGACGTCACGCGCGAGGAGCAGGACGCGTTCGCTGCCCGCTCGCACCAGCTCGCGGCCAAGGCCTCGGTGGACGGGACGTTCGCCCAGGAGATCACTCCGGTCACGGTGCCCCAGCGCAAGGGTGATCCCGTCGTCGTCGACACCGACGAGGGCATCCGTGGCACCACCACCGCCGAGGGCCTCGGGAAGCTGCGCCCCGCCTTCTCCTCCGACGGCACGATCACCGCGGGCTCGTCCTCGCCGATCTCCGACGGCGCCGCCGCGGTGGTGGTCATGGGCCGGGCGAAGGCCGAGGAGCTCGGGCTGACCTGGATCGCGGAGATCGGGGCGCACGGCGTGGTCGCCGGCCCCGACGCGAGCCTGCACGAGCAGCCGGCCCAGGCCATCAGGGTCGCGTGCGCCAAGGAGGGCATCGACGTCTCCGACCTCGACCTCATCGAGATCAACGAGGCGTTCGCGGCGGTGGGCGTGGTGTCCACGAAGAAGCTGGGAGTCGACCCCGAGAAGGTCAACGTCAACGGGGGCGCGATCGCGCTGGGCCACCCGATCGGGATGTCCGGTGCCCGCCTCGCGCTGCACCTGGCGCTGGAGCTCGGGCGCCGTGGTGGCGGTGTCGGCGTGGCGGCGCTCTGCGGCGGCGGTGGGCAGGGCGACGCCCTGGTCATCCGCGTGCCGGCGGCGAGCTGACCCTGCGAGCCGACGACCCCCACTGCCATGGCGCGCCGGGTGGCGGTGGCCGACCTGGTCGGCCGGGCCCGGCGTGGTGAACAGCTGGCCGTCGCGCGGCTGATCTCCCTGGTGGAGGACGGCGGCGACACCGGGCAGCTGCGTGAGGTGGCCGCCGCACTTGCCCCGTACACCGGGCGGGCCCACGTGGTGGGCCTGACCGGGCCACCGGGTGTCGGCAAGTCGACCTCCACATCGGTGCTGGTCCGCGCGCTGCGGGCCCAGGGCAGGCGCGTCGGCGTGCTGGCCGTCGACCCGTCCTCGCCCTTCTCCGGTGGCGCGTTGCTCGGCGACCGGGTGCGGATGGGAGAGCACGCCACCGACGACGGGGTGTTCATCCGCTCGATGGCCGCCAGGGGGCACCTGGGCGGGCTGGCGTGGTCCACCCCGCAGGCCCTGCGGGTGCTCGACGCGGCGGGCTGCGACGTGGTGCTGATCGAGACCGTGGGGGTGGGACAGTCCGAGGTGGAGGTGGTCTCGCTCGCCGACACCACGGTGGTCCTGCTGGCCCCCGGCACGGGCGACGGCATCCAGGCGGCCAAGGCGGGGATCCTCGAGGTGGCCGACGTGTTCGTGGTGAACAAGGCCGACCGCGACGGCGCCGACCAGGCGATTCGCGACCTGCGGCACATGCTCTCGCTCGGGGAGCCCCCGGCCGGCGGCTGGGAGCGACCGGTGGTGCGCACCGTCGCCGCGCGCAGGGAGGGAGTCGGCGACCTGGTGGCCGCGCTCGACGCCCACCGCGACTGGCTCGACGCGGTGGGCGAGCGGGAGCGGCGGCGGCTCCGGCGCGCCGAGGCGGAGATCGAGGCCATCACCCTCGACCAGGTCCGCGCCCGGATCGGCGACCTCCGTGGGGCGCACGGGCTCTGCGACCTGGCGCAGCGGGTGCTCGACGGCGAGCTGGACCCCTACCGCGCAGCTGACGAACTGACGGCCGAGGTCACCCCACCCTGACCCTGACGCCCCGGCCGCGTCATGGACACATGACGCGGCTTCAGGCCGTACCGGAACAGCGTTACGGGACCACGACGCGCCGGAACAGCGTCACGATCCGGAGGAGCGCGCGGGCCGGTCCGGGGGACGCCCAGGCCGCGACATGGACACACGACGCGTTATCTGCGGCCGCACATCAGCGACACGGGACCACGACGCTGTCACCTGGCGGCCTGCAGTAGGAAACGGGCGACTCGCGCGCGTGGAACGGGCGACTCGCGCGCGCGGAACGGGCGACTCGCGCGCGTGGGACGGGCGACTCGCGCGCGTGGGACGGGCGACTCGCCGGCTGGCCACCGACCCGGGGATGTGTACCCGGGCGAGCTACGGGGGCGGGCTCAGTGTGGCCAGGCGGGCGGTGGTCTGCTCCGAGCCGATGCGTCGGGCGAGCTCCCTCGCCCGGCGGGCGTGCTCGGCCGCGTCGAGCGGCCGGGCCGGCGCGAGTGCGAGCGCGAGGTCGGCGTGGACGGCGGCCCGATGGCGGACCGATCGGGGAGCGGCGGCGAGTGCCCGTTCCAGGGGCTCGACCGCCGTGGCGTCGCCGAGCTCGACCAGGGTGCGGCCGTGCCAGCGGTGCAGGTCGGCCAGCTCGACGACCGGGATGCCGCGGGGAGCGGCGACGTCGACCGGTGCGCGCCGCAGCCGCTGTTCGGCCGCCGCGATGGCCCGGCGGGCGGCCGCGTCGTCACCCGCCGCGGCGCGGGCGACGGCATGTGCTGCCTCCAGCCGCACCTGGGCGGGCGCTGAGGTGGCCGGGCCGGCCCGCTCGAGCAGCCCGACGGCGGCTCCGGGCTCACCGACGTCGACCAGCACGGCGGCCTGCCCGGCCGTGGCGACGGCCTCGGGAAGGCCGGCCTCCCGCGCGGCGGTGCGGGCGCGGTCGTAACGGCGCCAGGCCTCGTCGGGGCGGCCGCTGTCGAGCTCCTGGGCCCCGGCCAGTGCTGCGGCCCCGGCCAGCACGGCCGCCACCTCCACCCGGTGGCCGGCCACCAGGCTGTGGACGAGCGTCTCGTCGAGCTGCTCGACCAGCGCGCGCACCAGCTCGCCCGCTCCGGCTGCGCCCACCTCGTCGTCGAGCCGGCCGGCGATCGCCAGCTGCTCCCACCACAGCTCGACACCGGTGTCGCCGACGGCTGCGGCCGCGGCGACCGCCGCCCGGAGCCGGGCGGGTGCCGTGGAGGCGGCGTCGGCCGGTGGCGGCCCGGCGATTCCGAGATCGGCAGGGGAGCGGCCGTACAGCTCGGCCAGCAGCGACCGGTAGTGCGGCTCGGGCAGGGCGTGGCCGTTCTCCCAGCGGGAGAGGAGCGTCTTCAGGCTCGCCGCGGCCGCGACGGGGGTGCCTGTGGCGCGGCCGAGCGCCGCCAGCTGCCTGGCCGCGTCGGCCTGGGACCAGCTGCGCGCCGCCCTGGCGGACCGCAGGCTCGTGGACCCCGCGCCGCTGGTCATGCCGGCGTGCAGGCGAGCGGCCAGCTCGCCCGGTCGCCCGCCACCCTGGTGCCCTCGGCGACGGTGAGGACACCGGAGTGCCGTTCCGGTGGTGTGCTGTCGACATCGACGAAGGTGGCAGCGGAGGCGCCCTGGAGGACCGCCTCGCCGCAGAAGGTGGCGCCCTGGAAGGAGACCCCTCCGCCGAACCGGGAGTCGCGCATGTCCACCTTGCCCAGGAAGGAGGCACCGGAGAACATCGCGGGCTTGCTCGCCTCGACGCCGCCGAGCCGGGTGATGCCGTAGAACCGCGTGCGCCGGGCCGTGAGCCGCCCGATCCTGCGGCCCTCCAGCCGGAAGTACTCGAGGCTCGCGCCGGTGAGATCGAGATGGTAGGCGCGTGGGTCCTGGTTCGTCCCCCACGGCAGCAGATCGGTGATCAGCCGTTGGGCGGTGAGCCGGACCTGCCGTTCCAGGTCGGCGTCCGGGGCGTCCCCGGTGGCGGGCGCCTGGTCGGGGTCGTCAGCCCGCAGTGCGTAGCTCGGATGCGAGAAGGGCCTGCGCAGGTACGCGCACAGCACGTCGAGCACCGTCTGCTTGTAGCGGGGACTGGACTCGGCGAGCCACACCAGCGCGTGCAGTGCGCCGACGCGCACCTGGTCGGCCTCGTTGCCCAGGAGCTCGACCGACCGTGCGAAGCGCTCGTCCGCCACCTTCTCGGTCTCGAGCTCGTGGCGCGCCTCCTCGGTGCGGCGCCTGCGGTCGTTGAGCCAGAGCGCGTAGAGGGCGACGACGGCGCCACCGCTGAGGCCACCGGTCTTGATCGCCTCGGCCGGGGACACGGCGGGCTCGACCAGCAGCAGCACCACCGTGGTGCACGCGGTGACGACGAGGGCAGCGAGCACGCTCGCTCCCAGCAGGATCCGGCCTCGCACGTCAGCTCCTCGCCGTCGATCTCTCCGTCGTCGCTCAGACTGTCGGGGTCGCCACCTACTGTCAACGCTGTTGCCGCAACAGGCGTCAACAGCGGTGGAGGAGGGACGACGATGGATCTGACGACGTACTCGGTCTGCGTGCTCGCGGGGTCGGCCGGGGGAGCGGTCAGCGGCTACTACGCGGGAGGGCGGCGCCGGGCCGGGCGCCGCGCGGCCACGCGGTCCACGCGCAGCCGCACCATGCGGTCGTGGCCCGGCGGTCGTCGGCGCCACCGGCGACGGCCGGGGGCCGGG
>NZ_JAAXKY010000181.1 GCF_012911925.1 Pseudonocardia xinjiangensis
CCCCAACCCCCACATCGCCTTCGGCCGCGGCCCGCACCACTGCCTCGGCGCCGCACTGGCCCGCGTGGAGATCCGGGCCGCGCTGCGCGCCCTCGCCGCGCAGCTGCCCGGGCTGCGCCTGCACGGACCGGTGGAGGAGATCCCGTGGATCCACGGCTTCGTCGACTCCGGACCGGCAGCCCTGCCCGTCACCTGGTGACCCGCCCCGTGACCAGTGAGCCGGCCACGGCGTCGACCGGTGACCCGCGCGGCCGTACAGGGGTGACAGCTCTCGCCCGACGCGCTGTGCGGTTCGAGGCGGGGAGCTGGCGCAGCCTCGCCCGCTGGCTGCTGCGCCGTCCGGACCTCGCGCCGGGGGACACGCCCTTCCCCTACCGCGGCCCGCTGCTGGCGCCGATGCTGGTGATGACCGGCCTCTCGGTTCTGGAGGTCGTCGCACTGGACCTGCTGCTCCCGTGGCCCGGGCTGCGGCTCGTGCTGCTCGTCGTCGGAGTCTGGGGAACGATCATGATGCTGGGGATGCTGGCCGCCGTCACCGTCCACCCCCATGCTGCCGGACCGTCAGGCCTCCGGATCCGGCACGGGACGAGCCTCGACGTGCACATCGGTTGGGACGCGGTCGCCGGCGTCCGGCACGTCCGCCGCAGCCGTCCCGGGTCCCGGTCCGTGCAGACCGACGGCGGCCAGCTGTTCGTCCTGGTCGGCGGGCAGACCGCCGTCGAGATCGAGCTGGCCCGGCCCGTCATCGTCGCCCTGCCGGGGGACCGTTCCGCGGAGGTCACGACGGTGTGCCTCTACGCGGACGACTCCCGGGGCCTGGTCTCCGCCGTGCGTGCGTCCCTCCGATCTTCGGAGCCGTAATGCTGCCGGGACGGGCCGCACGCAGCACTACGGCTCCGAACTGCGGCGGCGGGTCACGATCTGCAGGAACGCCGCTATCGCCGGGTGGGTGCCCGAGCCCCGGCGGCAGGCGCCCAGCGTGCTGCGCTTGATCGGAACCGGCGTGAGCACCACGCCCGGAGCGGGCTCCGCGGCCGCCAGCTGCGGGACGAGCGCCACTCCGCATCCGACCCCGACCAGGGCCAGCACCGTCGAGAAGTCGTCGACGACGTGGCGCACGTGCGGGCGGAACCCGGCGCCCTCGCAGGCCCGGAGGGTCATCGTGCCGCAGCGGGTGGCGGTGGGTGCCACGATCCACGGCGCGTCACGCCATTGGCCGAGCGGGTCGTCCTCTCCGGGCAGCGGGACGAGGTCGCGGGGCGCGGCGACGAACATCCGCTCGTCGAAGAGGTGCGTCGTGTCCAGACCCGGCTCGGGCGGATCCGCGACGAAGTCGTAGCTGTGGACCAGCGCGACGTCGAGCTCGCCGCTGCGCAGCGCACCCGCAACCGCCGCCGGGTCGATCTCCCGCACGGACGGTTCGAGACGGGGATGGCGATCCGCGAGTGCGGCGATCGCGGGAGGGATGACGGTCCGCGCGGCGGAGGGGAACACCCCGATCCGCAGCGGTCCGCTCAGCCCGTCGCGCATCGAGGCGAGTGCGGCCGATGCCTGCTCCAGCCGCTCCAGCACGACCTCCGTGTGCTCGACGAGGGCCAGGGCGGCGGGGGTCAGCACGACCCGTCGCCCCGAGCGCTCCAGCAGCCGGACACCGGCTTCCCGCTCCAGGCTGCTGAGCTGCTGCGACACCGCGGAGGGCGTGTAGGAAAGAGCGGCTGCGACGGCGGCGATCGTGTGGCGATGGGCCAGCTCGCGCAGAAGCCGGAGGCGGCGGACGTCGAGCATCAGCTGAGCTTAGGGTTTGCGCCGGAAACGCGAACACGACGTGACGGGTTCTGCTCGCGAGGATGGGCCCATGGATCTCCGCGGCCTGTTCGTCCCGCTGGTCACCCCGTTCACCTCCGACGACGACGTCGCCACCGCGGCGCTGGAACGCCTGGCCCTCGACGTCCTGCAGTGCGGCGAGGACGGGATCGTTGCGCTCGGCACCACGGGAGAGGCTGCCTCCCTGGACGACGCCGAGCGCCGCACGGTGGTGGAGGTCTGTGCGGCGGTGTGCCGCAGCGCGGGGGCGCCGTTGATCGTCGGGGCGGGCACGACCGACACCCGTGGCAGTGCCGCCGCACTCGGCAAGCTGGTGGAGTGGCCCGAGGTCGCTGCGGCGCTCGTACCCGTCCCGCCGTTCATCCGGCCCACCGAAGCGGGTGTCGTCGCGCACTTCGCGGAGCTCGTCCGGACGAGCCCGGTGCCGCTCGTCGTCTACAACGTCCCCTGTCGCACCGGCCGGCCGCTGTCGGCCGCCACGCTGCGCGAACTGGCCTCCCTGCCGGGGGTCACCGGGGTCAAGCAGGCGGTCGGCTCGGTGGACGCCGACACGGTGGCACTGCTCGCCGACCCGCCGCCGGGGTTCGCCGTGCTGGCAGGTGACGACGTGGTGGCGGCCCCGCTGCTGGCGATGGGGGCGGCCGGTGGGGTGCTCGCGTCGGCGCACCTGTGCACCACGCGGTTCGTGGACATGGTCGCGGCGTGGAGGGCGGGGGATGCGGTCGCCGGGCGCAAGGGTGCAACGCTGGCCGACCTGTCCGCGGCGCTGTTCGCGGAGCCCAACCCGACCGTGCTCAAGGCCGTGCTCCACGCCACCGGGCGGATTCCCACCCCCGCGGTCCGGTTGCCGCTCCTGCCTGCCCACCCGGACGCCGTGGCCGGCGCGCTCGCCCGGCTGGCGCGGCTGACGGCCGGCTGAGCGTTGGGCCTACGTCGCCACGGTGCCGAGGAACGTCACCACGGTCTGCTCCGTGACGTCGGGTCGTTCCAGGTGGGGGGCGTGGCCGCAGTCGAGCACCAGCAGCTCGACCGGCCCGCCGGCCGCGTCCCGCACCGCCTCGACGTGGGCGACGGTGCCGTACGGGTCGGCCGTGCCCTGGACCGCGAGCACGGGGCAGGTGATCGCGGACAGCTCGGGCCGGATGTCCCAGTCGCGGAACGCGTCGTCGAGCCACACGTCGTTCCAGTTCCAGAACGTGGCGTCGGGGTCGCGGTGGTGGCGGGCCATGCGGGTGCGCAGGTCGCCCTCGGTGTAGGCGCGCCGGGCCTGCTCGACCCCGCCGTGGCCGGCGTCCTCCACGAACGCATGCGGCGCCAGCACGACCAGCCCGGCGACGTCACCCGGGGCCGCGGCGGCCCGCAGCAGCGCGATCGACGCGCCGTCGCTGTGCCCGACCAGCACCGGGCGCTCGAGCCCGAGCGCGGAGCACAGCGCCGGGACGACGGTGGCGGCCTCGTCGTGCATGAACCGCGGCGTCCGCTTCTCCCGGGGCAGGTCGGAGTACCCGTGACCGAAGCGCGAGTAGGCCACCGCCCGGCGTCCGGTGGCGGCCGCGACGCGCTGGTGGAAGCCGCGCCACAGCCCCACGGACCCGAGACCTTCGTGGAGGAACAGCAGGGGTGCGAGCTCGCCGCGGGCGGAGCCGGCCGGCACGTCGTCGTACTCGATCCGTCCACCGGGAAGCTCGACGGTCGGGAGATCCGGCACCCGCCGACCCTAGAGCAGCGCCGTGAGCTTCTTCGGGGCGACGGCCCGGTAGGCGTCGAGGACGGTCTCGCCGATCTCGGGCCAGTCCACGTCGTCGACGTCGAGGTAGACCCCCAGCCAGCCCCGGCCACCCACGTAGGGCGGCCGGAAGAAGCGGGTGGGGGCCGTGGCGACGAACGCCTCCTGCGCGCCCGGTGGTGCCGCGCACCAGAACGCGACCCGGTCGTCGTGGTGCCGGTCGGCGTACATCACGAACGTCTTGCGGACGAACCACGTCGGCTCGCCGTGGCTGACCTTCTCGGTCACCTCGGGCAGCGCCAGGCACAGCGCCCGCAGGCGCGCGAGCGGATCGGTCACCCCTGGTCCGCGGGCTTGACCACCGGCCGGTAGCTGCCCATCGTCCAGATGTTCCCCTCGGGGTCGAGCACCGCGAACTCGCGGGAGCCGTAGGGCTGGTCGACGAGCTCCTGCACCACCTCGGCTCCCGCGGCGACGGCCCGCTCGTGCTGCGCGTCCACGGCGTCGGCCCCGTCGGCCACGAGGTAGAGCACCGCGCGGCCGGTGTCGAACCGATCACTCCGGCCGGCCCGCGTGCCGAGCAGGACGACGCCGTCGCCGAAGCTCAGCTCCGCGTGGGCGACGGTGCCGTCGTCGGTGGTGTACATCTGCTGCTGCACGAGGCCCAGTGCGCTCGTCAGGAACGCGATCGCGGCACGCGGGTCGTCGTAACGAAGAGTGGGATGAATGCTCATGAAGCGGACAGTAGGGCCGGTCCGGGCTGCGTGGCTTGAACGAATGGGAACCGTTCGTCCCGGTCACGGGCGTGGAACGGGGCCAGCGCGGCACCTACCCTGAGAGCCGTGCCCGACGACCTGTTCGCCGAGCTGGTCGGACTACTCCCCGTCGGCGTCTTCGCCCTCGACGACGACGGCCGCGTCGTGCTCTGGAACGCCGCCGCCGAGCGGCTCACCGGCCGCCCGAGCAACGACACGGTGGGGCGCCACGTCCTCGGCAACGGCGCATCCGGGCCGGCGGAGCCCGAACCTGCGGCGGCCGTGTTCGGCTCCTCCACCGTCGCCGGGATCCTCGAGGACCTCCGCGCCGGGCGCCCGTTCAGCCGACGGCTCCCGGCCACGGCCGACCGCCCCTGGCCGCTGTACGTCCGCGTCGTCCCCGGGCCCCGCGACACCGTGCTGGGCGTACTGCAGGACGTCGGCGACAAGGACGCGGCGGACGAGGCGTTCGGGTTGCTCGACGCCCTGTGGGAGACCGCCCCCGTCGGGCTCGCGTACTTCGACGCCGAGCTGCGGTACCGGCGGGTCAACGGGGCCGTCTTCGACATGGACGGCGGCAGCCCCGACGAGCGGCTGGGCCGGACGCTGGAGGAGGTGCACGGGGCCGTCGGCGCCGCGATCGCCGAGGATCTGCGGGCGGTGCTCAGTGACGGGAGGTCCCGCACCGACGTCCTGGTACAGGGACGGCTGTGGCACGGGCGGGGTCCGTTCCAGGAGTGGCGGACGCACTACCACCCGGTGCGCGGGCCCGACGGCGCGGTCGTCGGGGCCGGTGTGGTGCTCGTGGAGGTCACCGGGGCCGAACAGACCCGTAAGGCGCTGGCCCAGGCCGCTGCGCAGCGCGAGCATGCGCTCAACCGGTACCAGAGCCTGGTGGAGGCCACGAGCGCCGCGGTGTGGATCCGGGAGGCCGACGGCCGGGCCGTGCGTGACGCCCCCGGCCTTCGCGCGATCACCGGGCAGAGTGCCGAGGAGCATCGCGGGTGGGGCTTCCTCGACGCCGTCCATCCGGTGCACCGGGCCGAGTTCGCGGCGTCCTGGCGGGCCGCTGCCACCGCCGACCCCGCGGCCGTGTTCGTCCGCTCCTACCGGCTGCGCACCGCCGAAGGGGGCTACCGCTGGTTCCGCACGCGAGCCGTCCCCGTCCACTCCGGCGGCCGGGTGGTGGAGTGGGTGGGCACCGAGACCGACATCGACGTCAACATGCGCGCCCGCGAGCGGCTGGCCGTGCTGGCCGAGGCCACGCACGCGATGAACGCCGCACTCGACCCGGAGGGCGAGCTGGTGGCGCTGGCCGAGTCGGTGGTCCCGCAGTTCGCCGACCTGTGCCGGGTGTTCCTCCTCGACCCGGACCCGCTGTCCCGGGTGTGGAGCTCGCCCGCCGCGTCCGGCTCGCCCGGCGAACGCCGGCTCACGGGACGGCGGTCGGTCACGCGGAGGGCGCCGGGGATCCCCACGATGCCCGGGAGCCACGAGAGGTTCGTGTTCTCCGGCGACCACCCCGTGGCCCGCAGCGCTCGCGGCACCGCACCCCTGCTGATCCACGTGCCCGACACGACGGCGTCGGCGTGGCAACCCCCGCCGGACCAGGCCGGGTGGGCGGCCGAGACCGGGGCCCACTCGATGCTGGTGGCGCCGGTGCTGTCGGGCGGTGCCGTCGTGGCGGCCCTGCTGCTCATCGCGTGCGCCGACCGGGCGCCCTACACCGAGGACGACCTCGCTCTCGTCCGCGAGCTCGCCACCCGGGCGTCGGTGGCCGTGGAGAACGCGGTGGCCTTCCAGCAGAGCCGTGAGGTGTCACTGGCGCTGCAGAACGCGATGCTCACCGAACCCCCGTGTTTTCCGGGCGTGGAGATCGAGGCCCGCTACCGGCCGGCCGCGGCGCAGCTCCACGTGGGCGGCGACTGGTACGACGCCTTCGCGCTGCCCTCGGGGGACCTGGCCGTGGGAGTCGGCGACGTCGAGGGCCACGACCTGCCCGCGGCGGCCACCATGGGCCAGCTGCGCAGCATGCTCCGAGGGCTTGCGCACGACAGCGAGGCCGCGCCGTCGGTGGTGCTGGGCAAGCTCGACCGGGTGCTGTCCGGCCTCGACGTCACGCGGTTCACCACGCTCGTCTACGGCAGACTCACCCCGACCGAAGGCGGCGCGGTGTTCCGCTGGTCCAACGCGGGGCACCCCGCGCCGATCCTGGTGGGCCCGGACGGGGAGCCGCAGCTGCTCACCGGCCGCGTCGACGTCGTACTGGGGGTCGAGCCGGCCGCACCCAGGCACGACCGGGAGGCCCGGATCCCGCCGGGCTCGACGCTGCTGCTCTACACCGACGGGCTGTTCGAACGCCGCCGCGACCACGGCGACACGGCGGGAGCGGCGCTCCTTGAACTCGTACGCCAGGCCGTCCCCCTGCCGCTCCCCGCGTTCTGCGACCGCCTCGTGCAGGCCGGCATCGCCGACACGGGCGACGACATCGTGGTGCTGGCGCTGCGTGTCGCGGCGGAACCCGGATGACCCTCGACGATCTCGTCCGGCGGGCCGCAGCACTGGCTGCCGGGCCGCAGCGCGCGATCCTGGGCATCACCGGCAGCCCCGGTGCGGGCAAGTCCACACTGGTGGCGGCGCTGCTGGCACGCCTGGGTGACCACGCCGTCGCACACGTCCCGATGGACGGGTTCCACCTCGCCGACGTGGCGCTGGAAGCCCTCGGCCGCCGCGACGCCAAGGGCGCCCCGGACACCTTCGACGTCGGCGGCTACGTCGCGCTGCTGCGCCGGTTGCGGGCCGCGGACGACGACCCGGCAGAGGACGTGGTCTACGCACCCGCGTTCGAGCGCGATCTCGAGCAGCCACTGGCCGGAGCCATCGCCGTGCCCAGGAGCGCCCGGCTGGTGCTCACCGAGGGCAACTACCTCCTGCTCGACCGCGGTCGATGGGCGCAGGTGCGCCCCGCGCTCGACGAGGTGTGGTTCTGCGACCCGCGTCCCGACGTCCGGCTGGCGCAGCTGACCGCCCGCCACGTCGCGTTCGGGAAGCCGCCGGCCCATGCCAGGGCCTGGGTGGCGGCGGTCGACGAGCCCAACGCCGCGCTCGTGGAGGCGACCAGGGCCCGGGCCGACGTGGTCGTCCCCGCCACGCTGCTGGAGTCGCTCCCGGCCGTCGGCTGACCGCGGCGACCCCGGCCCCAGTTGCAGCAAAGCCACGTTGCGGCAACGAGGTTGCGTGAAAGTGGCTTTGCTGCAACTCGCGGGGGAGGGGTCAGCGGTGGTGCGCCGCCCGGTGCGCGGCGAGCACGTCGAGCCCGAAGTCGGCCTCCGGGTCGCGCCACACCGCGTGCGCGTGGTTGACGTTGCGCTGCGTGTTGTCCCATTCGGCCAGCAGCCGGGGGCCCTGCAGCCGGTAGTAGTGCGGCTCACCGGCCACCGTGGAGCCCGCCCAGGCGAGGTGGACGGCGTCGAGCGCTGCGGGGTCGCGGTAGCGCTCGAACGGCGAGACCTCGTCGGGGACGCGGCCGAGGTAGGTGCTCAGCAGGCGCAGCAGCAGCTCGCGCTGCGCGGCGTCGAGCTCCGAGGCGGGTACGCCCTTCGGGGTGCCGGTGAGCGCCAGCGTGCGGTGGTCGGCCCGGTCGAGGCCGGTGGCGGCGGCGGCCCGGTCGCTCTGCGCCTGCAGCCTCTGCTGCTCCCCGGGGTCGGGGAGCGGGTTGCCGAAGACGCCGGCCAGCGGGATGACCTCGTCGCCGTCGGCGATCCGGGACCGGTTGCCCCCGACGATGTCGGACGGCGCCCGGGGCAGCAGGACGGCCCGTTCGGCGAGCTCGGGCCGCAGCGAGCGGACGATCTCGCGGGCCAGGTCCTCCGCGGCTCCGAGCGGGCGCAGCTGGGCGTCGCCGAGCAGCGGGGAGGTGGCCGGGTCGGCGCCGAGGAAGCACGGTGTGGTCGCGGCGACGCGGCCGTCGACGACGAGGTTGTTGAGTGAGACGTGGTGGCCCCCGAAGCGCCACCCCCAGGGAGCTGCTCCGCCCGGTTCCCCGAACACCCGCAGGTAGTACAGGCCCGGGTCGCGCCCGCGCTCACGCCCGAACGACACGGTGAAGTCCTCGGTGTGGTCGAGCACGTTCTCCATGCCTATCACGGTGGCCACCGTGACGTAGCCCGGCGTGGACAGCCCCGTGCCGACCAGCCGCATGGCCAGCCGCTGCTGGGCGGGGCGCTGCTGGTGGATGGTGAGTCCGCCGTGGTCGGTCGGCGTGTAGAACCAGCGGAGCCGGTCTTCCTCGGACGGGTCGTCCCCGCCCGGCGCGGGTCCCGTGCCCACCCCGCGCTGCTGCGCGTCCAGGGAGTCCAGCCACGCGTTCGCCGCCTCGGCCATCCGGTCCGCGACCTGCCGGGTCGCCTCGCTCGCTGCCAGCACCATCTCGCGACGGTACGACGCCAGGGCCCCGGCCGCCGGGCCCGTGTGATCATCGCGGCGGCCCTGAATCAGACGAACGGTGAGGGGCCGCCGAATCCGCGGGGCCGCCCGGGCCGGATGTCACACCGGACGCCGGCCGGGTCGAGCCCGGTGAGGTCGGCGATGAGCGATCGCACCGCCGCGTCGGCGTCGGGCATCGCCGACACCGTGGTGGACGCCTCGATCTCCGGCACGTACAGCACGACACCACGCTCGGAGAGCCAGGTCAGCACCTGGAACGTGCGCTCGCCCACCCCCGCGGCCACACATGACAGCCTAGGGGGTGTCCCGTGGATCTTGGTTGAAGAGAGCGGTGATCCAGGTGGTTCCTGGCGGCGCCGCTGGATCGCCCTCATACCGGGCGTATTCGGGCGGTTCGGCGGTGTCGCCAGGGGCCGCCTGGGTGCGGCTATCGCGATTGAAGATCCGCGGGACACCCCCTGGAGCCGACGGGGCGTCAGCCACAGTCGGTGACCGAGCAGTCCGGCGTGGGGGTGGGCGTGTCGGGTTCGGCCTGCCGGAACATCGGGGCCCTGGTGGTCGGGCTCGCCCCGTCGGGCGAGGCGGCGCGCTGGTCCTGGTCCTCGGGCTCCGGATCGCCACCGCCGAGTACGCCGCGGCGGGGCGTGGTCGCCCGGTCGTCCTCGGCCGGGTCGGGGGCACCGGAGGGCGCCGCGGGATCGCCCGCCGCAGGCCCGGTGGTGGGTATGGGGGTGGCGGTGGCCGTCGAGGTCGGGGTGGCCGAGACCCGGGCACCGGACCCGGCATCGGAGGGCGCCTCGCCGATGGGGCGGAACGGGGCGAACTGCTCGACCGGCTCGTCGTCCACCGCCTGGGCCATGAACTGGTGCCACACCTCGCCCGGCAGGCCGGCCCCGTCGATCGGGGTGCCCCGCGCGGTCCGGATGGGCGAGTTCATGTCCGTCCCCATCCAGACCACCGAGGCGAGCGACGGGGTGAAGCCGGCCATCCACGCGTCGTTGTTCTGGCCCTCGAACCGCGACTGCACCGTGCCCGTCTTCGCGGCCACCGGGCGCCCGCCCGGAAGGGCGAGGTCGTCGTGGGAGGCGACGTCCAGCATCGACTCGGTGACGTTGCGCGCCACCCGCTCCGGGAACCGCCGCTCTCCTTCGGTGTCGGCCTGGTAGAGCACCCGGTCGTCGACGG
This sequence comes from Pseudonocardia xinjiangensis, assembly GCF_012911925.1. GTDB lineage: Bacteria > Actinomycetota > Actinomycetes > Mycobacteriales > Pseudonocardiaceae > Pseudonocardia > Pseudonocardia xinjiangensis. Next base: position 9,937 of record NZ_JAAXKY010000181.1, read on the forward strand.
TGACGACGGACGTGACGAGGTGCGGCTGGTGCCAGACCCCACCGGCCGCGATCGTCGCGTACGCCGAGGCCAGCTCGAGCGGGCTGACCTCCTTGTTCCCCAGCGCGATGCCCTCGTTCGGGTCGTCGAGGGGCGCGGTGATGCCGGCCGACCGGGCGGCGGCCGCGACGGCTTCGGGACCGACCTGCTTGGCCAGGGTGTTGAACACGACGTTGTTCGAGACCGTCATCGCCTGCTTGAGATCGCACTGTTCGCAGTCGGCGCCCTCGGCGTTGCGCAGCCCCGGCACCTCGGCCCCGTCGAAGGTCTCGCCCAGCCCGACCGGCGGGTCCTCCTGCAGGCCCGCGAGCACCACGAACGGCTTGAACGTCGAGCCGGCGAGCCGCCGTACCCGCGTGTAGTCCAGGCCGAGGCCGTTGTCGCCGCCGTAGTAGGCGAGGACCCCGCCGGTCTCCGGGTCGATGGCCACCATGGCGCTGCGCAGGTTGACCGGCTGGCCCTCGAGCGCGTCGTGGGCGGCCGCGACCGCCTGCTGCTGGCGCCGGGAGTCGATCGTCGTCGTGATCCGCAGGCCTTCCTGGGCGAGGTCCTCCTCGGAGATCCCCAGCTCCTGGAGCTCGGCGGTGACGGCGGCGACGATGTGCCCGCTGCTGTTGGCCGGGCGCCCGCCCGATGACGTCTTCCGGGGCGCGGTGTGCGGGAACTGCGCGGCCTGGCGCGTGGCCTGGTCGAGCCAGCCCTGGGCGACCATGCCGTCGAGCACGAAGTTCCAGCGCTCCACGGAGTGGCCCGGGTTGATGGCGGGGTCCCAGCGTGACGGCGACTGGATCACCGCGGCCAGCAGCGCCCCTTCGGCGGGCGTCAGGTCCTGCACGTTCTTGCCGAAGTAGGACTGCGCCGCCGACTGGATGCCGTACGCCCCGCGTCCGAAGTAGATCGTGTTGAGGTAGTCGGAGAGGATCTGGTCCTTGCTGCGCTCCTGGGAGATCTTGAGCGCCAGGATGATCTCCTTGTACTTGCGCCAGAGCGTCTGCTCGTCTCCCACCAGCGCTTTCTTGACGAACTGCTGGGTGATCGTAGAGCCACCCCCGGAGCCGCCGCGTAGCTGGTTGCGGACGGCACGCAGGATCCCCATGACGTCGAAGCCGGGGTTGGAGTAGAAGCTCCGGTCCTCCGCGGCGAGCACCGCGTGGCGGACGTGCAGCGGGACCTGGTCGATCGGCACCTTGGTCCGGTTGCCCTCCTCGGGCACGAGGCGCGTGAGCTGGTCGCCGTCGGCGAACGACACCGTGGCCACCTGGTTGTTCACCGCGTCGTCCGGGTTCGGCACCGTGAAGACCAGGTATCCGACCGCGAACGCGAGCACCGGGCCGAGCACCGCGGCGGCGGCCGTCCCGACCAGCGCGAACATGACTCGACGCCGCCGGAGCGCCTTCTTCTTCTCGTCCGGGTTGCCGGCACCGGGGGCGCGTCGCTCCTGGCCCTGTCCGTCGACGGCGGGCAGGACGTCGGTGGGCCCGGGGACGTCCTGCGCATCGAGGACGCGGCGGTGGCCGAGCTCCTCCGGGGCCGCGACCCGGCCCCGTGGCGGCTGCGGCCGGCCAGGGCCCGTGGGTGCGGCGGCACGGGAGCGTTGGACGGGCGGGCCGGGCCGGCGTTCGATCGGGCCGGGGGAGCGGTGGGGCCGTGACGTACCTGGTCCGCCCACCAACCGTCCGAGGTCCTTCCACTTGCTGCCGTCGCGCTCGTCTGCGGCGGCCGTGGGGTTCAACGGAGCACCCGACGCGGCGGTGCGGCAGCGTCACCGATGCCACCCGAATGGGTGACCCCGACAGGACGGCGACGCCGCGGACCGGCACCCGGGGTGACGGCGCCCGGCCTCGGCGATCAGCGGAGGCGGGCGGACTCAGACCCGGGCGGCCGCCACCGCCGCCGCGAGCAGCTCGTACGAGCGGAGGCGATCGGCACCGTCGTGGGTGCTGGTGACGACCATCAGCTCGTCCACCCCGGTGCGCTCGACGAGCTCGTGGACGCCGTCGCGCACCGTGTCGGGGGACCCGATGATCTGGCCGGCCAGCCGGTCGTCGACGAACGCCCGCTCCTCCTCGGTGTAGGGGTACTCGCTCGCCTCCTCCGGGGTCGGGACCGCGCTCGGGTGCCCGAGGCGCAGCCGCAGGAACTGCAGCGCGCTCGGCAGGGCGAGCCGCCGGGCCTCCGCGTCCGTCCCGGCGGCCAGCACCGACGCGGCGATCATGGAGTACGGCTGCTCCAGGGTGGGGGAGGGCCGGAACGTCTCGCGGTACAGCGCCAGCGCCGGGAGCGTGTTCGCCGCGCTGAAGTGGTGGGCGAACGCGAACGGCAGCCCCAGCAGCCCGGCCAGCTGGGCGCTGTAGCCGCTGGAGCCGAGCAGCCATATCACCGGCTGCTGACCGTGGGCCGGCACGGCCACGACCGGGCCCTCGCCGCGGAAGTACGACGCCAGCTCCGTGAGCTCCTGGGGGAAGTCGTCGGCACCGAGCTGGGCGGCTCCCCGGCGCAGTGCGCGTGCGGTGCGCTGGTCGGTGCCGGGTGCCCGCCCGATGCCGAGGTCGATGCGTCCGGGATGCAGGGCGTCGAGCGTGCCGAACTGCTCGGCGATGACGAGCGGCTGGTGGTTGGGCAGCATCACCCCGCCGGACCCGACGCGGATCCGCGAGGTGGCCCCGGCGAGGTGGGCGATCAGCACTGCGGGCGAGGAGCTCGCGATCCCCGGCATCCCGTGGTGCTCGGCCACCCAGTAGCGCTGGAAGCCCAGCTCCTCGACGCGGCGGATCAGCGCGGTGCTGTGCCTCAACGCGACGGTGGCCGTCGAACCGGAGCCGATGGGGACGAGGTCGAGTACGGAGAGAGGCACCACCCGCAATGCAACCGCGGCGCGCGTGCCGTTCTTCCCCGTCGCGCACCGCCATCCGGCGCAACGCGGGCAGAGCCAGGTGGGTGGACCGACGCTGCTCCGCCCCGCCGGGGCAGGGTGAGGTATGCGCGCCGCCTCCGACTCGGACGACACCGGCCCACTCGAGATCGACCCGCTCGGTTCCGTGCTCGCAGGTCTGCTGCGCATGCCGGGGATGCGGGTGGCGCACGTGGTGGACGCCCGGCGCGGGGTGGTCGCGGCCGCGGTCGGCGCCGCCACGCCGGACGACGGCACCGCACTCGTGCAGCTCGCCCGGGCGGTGCTGCCCTTCGCGGCGGGGCCGGACGCCCTCGACGACGTGGTCCTCTTCAGCCGGGACTCGGTGCACGTGCTGCGGGAGAGCGAGGAGCCGGGGACCGTCCTGCACGTGTGCCTCGACCGCCGGCACGGGGACCTCGACGCCGCCCGCCGGGCCCTGCGCGTGGCGGGGCTGCAGCAGGCCGTGCCGGCGAGCCAGGACGCCGTGCCGGTCGCACAGTCCCCTCCGCCGCCCCCGTCCCGGC
>NZ_JAAXKY010000182.1 GCF_012911925.1 Pseudonocardia xinjiangensis
GGGGCCCGGCGAGTCGCCCGTCCCCCACTCCGCGAGTCGCCCGTTCTCGGCCCGCGAGTCGCCCACCCCTGCTCACCGCCCGCTGGTCAGCACGCCGATCTGTTCGGCCGAGAGCACGCGCTCGATCCCGAGCACGGCGGCCCCGGCCAGCCCGGCGTACTCGCCCAGCACGCTGTTGGTGAGCACGAGGTTGCGGGTGGCCAGCGGCAGCGCCCGCTGGTAGACGACGCTGCGCACGCCGGCGAGCAGCTCGTCGCTGGCCGCCGTGAGCGATCCGCCGATCGTCACCCGGGCCGGGTTGTAGAAGTGCACGAGGGTGGCCACGAGCTCGCCGATGAGCCCGGCGGCCTCACGGACGGCCCCGACTGCGGTGGGGTCGCCGCGGCTCACCAGGGCGCGGACGTCGGCGATCGACACGGCTTCATCCCCGTGCGCGAGTCCGAGCCTGCGTGCGATGGCCCCGGCCGAGGCCACCGCCTCGATGCAGCCGACGTTGCCGCAGACGCAGGCGTCGTCGGGCGCGCCGCGCACGCGCACGTGCCCGATGTCGCCCGCCGCGCCGTCGGCGCCGTGGTGCAGCACGCCCTCCCCGGTGACGAGGCCGCCGCCGATGCCGGTGCCCACCTTGACGAACAGCAGCGGCACCTGGTCGGCGGGCAGCGCCCGCGCCTCACCGAGGGCGCGCAGGTTGACGTCGTTCTCGAGGACCGCGGGGCAGCGGTAGGTGTGCTGCAGGCGCGCCGAGACGGGGTAGGCGTGCCAACCGGGCATGATCGGCGGGCGCACCGGGACGCCGAGCTGGCCGTCGACGGGGCCGGGCAGCCCGATCACGACGGCGCGCACCGGGACGTCCTTCGGCGCCTGGGTCAGCAGCGCCGTGAGGTGCGACTCGACGGTCCGCAGGACGGGCTCGGGGCCGTCGGTGACGTCCACCGCGACCTGGATGTGGCCGAGCACGCGCTGGCTGAGGTCGACGACGGCGAGGTGGGCGGCGCTCGCGCCGACGTCGGCCAGCAGGACGTGGCCGCCGCGGGGCGACAGCGCCAACCGGTCGGCCGGTCGGCCGCGCCCGGACGTGGGCCTGGTCCCGTCCAGGCGGAGCACGCCGCGGGCCAGCAGCTCGTCGACGGCGGTGCTCACGGTGGTGCGCGCGAGGCCCGCGGCGGGGACGAGGTCGGCCTTGCTGACGGCGGTCCCGGAGGCGACCAGCCGGGCCACGGTGCTGAGGGTGACGGCGGACTCGATCCGGCCCGAGAGCGCGGGCGTGCTCAGGCGCAGCGGCGGCAGCAAGGGCAGTGGTGGGGGCGGGAGCATCACGGTCCGATTTCGTCGGAAAAACAGCGCAAAGAAGCATTATTCGGTCGTTGTACGGCACTGGTCAATGCTCCTACGGTTCGGTCCGCCGGCCGGACCACACCGAGGTGGAGGATGACAGCCACGATGGCGGAGGAACCGCTGCTCACGATGCGCGGGATCGTGAAGCAGTTCCCGGGCGTACGCGCCCTGGACGGGGTGGACCTCGACGTGGCCGCGGGGGAGGTGCACTGCCTGCTCGGGCAGAACGGGGCCGGCAAGTCGACGCTGATCAAGGTGCTGGCGGGCGCGCACCGGCCGGACTCGGGGGAGATCGTCTGGGCGGGCGAGCCCGCGTCCTTCGGGTCGCCGCACGCCGCCGACGCCGCCGGGATCGCCACGATCTACCAGGAGCTCGACCTGGTGCCCGGGCTCAGCGTTGCCGAGAACGTGGTGCTGGGCCACGAGCCCGCGCGCCTGGGCTTCACCCGCCCGCGCGACGCCGAGAACGTGGCGAGGGCGCTGCTGCGCCGCCTCGGCCACCCCGAGATCCCGCCCGGTCGTGAGCTGGGGCGGCTGTCGGCCGCCGGCCAGCAGATGGTGAGCATGGCCCGCGCCCTCGCCAGGGACGCGCGGTTGATCGTCATGGACGAGCCGTCGGCGGTGCTCGACCCGGAGGAGGTGCGCAACCTGTTCCGGGTGATCCGGGAGCTCACCGCCGACGGCGTGGCCGTGGTCTACATCTCCCACCGGCTCGAGGAGATCCGCGAGATCGGCGACCGGGTGACCGTCCTCAAGGACGGCCGCACCGTGGCCCGGAACCTGCCCGCCCGCACCACGCCGACCGCCGACGTCATCCGGCTGATGACCGGCCGGACCATCGAGTACGTCTTCCCGGAGCGCCCCGCCACGCCGCCGGGCGAGGTCGTGCTGGAGGTCGAGGGGCTCGCCCGCAGCGGGGAGTTCGCCGACGTCTCGTTCACCGTCCGCGCCGGGGAGGTCGTCGGCCTGGCCGGCCTGGTGGGGTCCGGCCGCTCGGAGATCATCGAGACCGTCTACGGGGCGCGCAAGGCGACCGCGGGCTCGGTGCGCGTGCGGGGCAAGGCGCTGCGCGCCGGCTCGGTGCCCGCCGCCGTCCGCGCGGGGATGGGCCTGGCCCCCGAGGAGCGCAAGAGCCAGGGCCTGCTGATGGCCGAGCCGGTGTACCGCAACGTCTCGCTGCCCGCACTCGCCCGCTTCGCCCGGTTCGGTTTCCTCGGCCGCGACGCCGAGCTCGGCGCCGCAGGGGCGATCACCGCCCAGCTCGACGTCCGGCCACCCGACGCCACGCGCCCGGTCCGGACGCTCTCGGGCGGCAACCAGCAGAAGGTCGTGCTGGCCCGGTGGCTGCTGCAGGGGTGCTCGGTCCTGCTGCTCGACGAGCCCACCCGCGGCGTCGACGTCGGTGCGCGCAGCGAGATCTACGCGCTGATCCGCAGGCTCTCCACAGAGGGCGCGGCGATCGTGCTGGTGTCCAGCGAGGTGCCCGAGGTGCTCGGCCTCGCCGACCGGGTGCTGGTGGTCCGCGAGGGCCGGGTCGTCCACGAGGCCCCGAGCGCCGAGCTCGACGAGGGCCGAGTCCTCGACCTGGTCATGGAAGCGCTCGTGCAGTCAGAGAAGGAGAGTGCCGGCCATGAGTGACGAAGGCGCGCGGACGGGCACAGCACCCGCCGCAGCACCGGTGACGCCCGAGAGGCAGCCGCCGGCCGCCGACGAGCGCAGCCGCGTGGAGCAGGCCGCGCGGACGGCCGAGCCCGCCCGGTCGCCGCTGGGCCGGCTGCTCGACAGCGGCGCGGGCCGCAACCTCGGGCTCGTGGCGGTGCTCGCACTGCTGTGCGTGGTCGGCATCGTCACCGCCGACACGTTCCTCACCACCTCGAACCTCCTGACGATCCTCACCTCGGCCTCGATCATCGGGGTGCTGACCGTCGGGGTCACGTTCGTGATCATCGGCGGCGGCATCGACCTGTCGGTCGGCAAGGTGATGGCACTGGCCTCGGTGTGGGCCACGACCGTCGCCACCCAGTCCTACGGGCCGCTGATCATGGTGTTGTGCGCGCTGGCCGTCGGGACCGGCGCCGGGCTGGTCAACGGGCTGCTCATCGCCTACGGCCGGATCGTGCCGTTCATCGTCACCCTGGCGATGCTGATCACCGCGCAGGGGCTGGCCGAGCGCATCTCCGGGCGGCGCAGCCAGATCGTCACCGACCCGGTGATCGCCGGCATCGCGAACACCCGGGTGCTCGGGATCCCCCTGCTCGTCTACATCTTCGCGGCGGTGGTGGCCGTGGGCTGGGTGGTGCTCAACCGCACCACGTTCGGCCGCCGGACGTTCGCCATCGGCGGCAACTCCGAGGCGGCCCGCCTGGCCGGTGTCGACGTGCGGCGCCACACCGTGCTGCTCTACGCGGTGTCCGGGCTGTGTGCCGGCATCGCGGCGATCATGATCGCGTCGCTCACCACCACGGGGTCGAGCACGCACGGCACGCTCTACGAGCTCGACGCGATCGCCGCGGTGATCATCGGCGGCACGCTGCTCTCCGGGGGCCGCGGCACGCTGATCGGTTCGATCCTCGGGGTGCTCGTCTTCACGACGATCACCAACCTGTTCGTGCTCAACAACCTGGCGACAGAGGTCCAGAACATCGCCAAGGGCGTGATCATCGTCGTCGCCGTGCTGATCCAGGCCCGTGCGCAGCGCTCGTCGGCTGCTGGTTGACCCCGCCGAACGACCGACCCCAATGAAGGAGTCCACCATGCCCGACCCCCGCATCCTCCCCGGTGCCCTGCGGCGGCGCGGCTTCCTCGCCGGCGCCCTCGGCGTCGGTGCCGGTGCCGCGCTCACCGCCTGCACGAGCAACGCCGCCCCGTCGGCGCCCGCCAACGCGCCTGCCGCCGCGGCGGGGGGCGACAACGCCACGCCCGGCACGCCGGTGACCATCGGCTTCTCCGCGCCCGCCGCCGACCACGGCTGGATCGCGGCCATCGCCAACAACGCGCAGGCGCAGGCGCAGGCCTACTCCGACGTGACGTTCGAGGCCGTGAACCCGACCAACGACATCACCCAGCAGATCGCCGCCGTCCAGACCCTGATCAACCGGAACGTGGACGCACTGGTGATCCTGCCCAACGACGGCAGCCAGCTGACGTCCGTGGGACGCGCGGCGATGCAGGCCGGGATCCCGGTGATCAACCTCGACCGGATCTTCGACTCGCCGCTGGCCTACCGCACCTGGATCGGCGGCGACAACTACGGCATGGGCGTGAGCGCGGGCAACTACATCGGGGAGCGGCTGAAGGCCGCAGGCGTGGCCAACCCGGTGATCGGCGAGATCGCGGGCATCGACAACCTCCCGCTGACCCAGTCCCGCAGCCAGGGCTTCGCCGACGCACTGGGCACCTACGGCTTCCGGGTCGGCCCGCGGCAGGCGGCCGACTTCACCGCGCAGGGCGGGCAGCGGGTCACCGCCAACCTCCTGCAGGCCGCACCCCGCCTCGACGCCGTCTGGAACCACGACGACGACCAGGGCATCGGCGTGCTCGCCGCGATCAACCAAGCCGGCCGCAACGAGTTCTTCATGGTGGGCGGCGCCGGCTCGGCCAACGCGATGCGCGACATCCAGGCCGACAACACGGTTCTCAAGGCGACGGTCACCTACAGCCCGTCGATGGCATCATCCGCCGTTGCGCTCGCGCGTCTCGTGGCGCAGGGTCGGGGGATGGGCGATCTTGCGGAGCAGGAGGTGCCGGCCTCGATCACGCTGGCGTCGGCGACGATCACACGGGAGAACGTCGCCACCTACATGCCGCTCGGCTTCGAGTCCTGAGCGCCATGGGCAGCGATCAGGTTCTCGGGGTCGGGATGGTGGGCTACGCCTTCATGGGCGCGGCCCACTCACAGGCGTGGCGGACGGCAGGGAGGTTCTTCGACCTCCCGCTGCAGCCGGACATGGCGGTGCTGTGCGGCCGCAATGCCGAGGCCACAGCGGCGGCGGCGCAGCGGATGGGGTGGCGCACCACCGAGACGGACTGGAAGGCGTTGCTGGGGCGCGACGACGTGCAGCTCGTGGACGTCTGCACGCCGGGGGACACGCACGCGGAGATCGCGATCGCCGCGCTGGAGGCCGGCAAGCACGTGCTGTGCGAGAAGCCGCTGGCCAACACCGTCGACGAGGCGCGGGCCATGGTGGCCGCCGCGGAGCGGGCACAGGCCAAGGGCGTGCGCAGCATGGTGGGCTTCAACTACCGGCGGGTGCCGGCCATCGCGCTGGCCCGCAAGCTGGTGGAGGAGGGACGGATCGGGCAGGTGCGCCACGTCCGCGCCCAGTACCTGCAGGACTGGATCGTCGACCCGGAGTTCCCGCTGGTCTGGCGGCTGCAGGCCGAACGGGCAGGGTCCGGGGCGCTGGGCGACATCGGCGCCCACATCGTCGACATGGCGCAGTTCGTCACCGGTGACCTGCTCACGAACGTCACGGCCATGACGGAGACGTTCATCACGGAGCGGCCGCTGCCCGGGGCGTCGAGCGGGCTCACCGCGTCGGGCTCCGACGAGCGGGGCCCCGTCACCGTCGACGACGCCGCCCTGTTCATCGGCCGGTTCGCGAGCGGGGCGGTGGCGAGCTTCGAGGCCACGCGGTTCGCCACGGGGCGCAAGAACGCGATCCGGCTGGAGATCAACGGCAGCGCCGGCTCGCTGGCCTTCGACTTCGAGGCGATGAACGAGCTGTCCTTCTACGACGGCACGGAGGACCCGGAGACGGCAGGCTTCCGCCGGATCCTCGTCACCGAGCCCACCCACCCGTACGCGGGGGCGTGGTGGCCGCCCGGCCACCTGCTCGGCTACGAGCACTCGTTCACCCACGAGGTCGTCGACCTGCTGCGCGACCTCGCGGCGGGCACCGACCCCACGCCGTCGTTCGCCGACGGCCTGCAGGTGCAGCTCGTGCTCGACGCCGTCGTCCGCTCCGCGCAGAGCGGCAGCTGGCACCCGATCCCATCCTGACCACGCTCGCGAAAGGGGCACCGCGCGATGGCGCGACCGATCACGCTGTTCACCGGCCAGTGGGCCGACCTGCCGTTCGAGGAGGTCGCCCGGCTGGCCGGGGAGTGGGGCTACGACGGGCTGGAGATCGCCTGCTGGGGCGATCACTTCGACCCGTGGGCCGCGGTCGAGGACGACAGTTACGTGCAGGGCCGCCGCGACATCCTGGCCAAGCACGGGCTGGAGGTCTACGCGATCTCCAACCACCTCACGGGCCAGGCCGTCTGTGACGACCCGATCGACCAGCGCCACCACGACATCCTGCCCTCGCGGGTGTGGGGCGACGGCGAGCCGGAGGGGGTGCGGCAGCGCGCGGCCGAGGCCATGAAGACCACGGCCCGCGCTGCCGCGAAGCTCGGCGTGGACACCGTCATCGGGTTCACCGGATCGAAGATCTGGAAGACCGTGGCGATGTTCCCGCCGGTGCCGCAGTCCATGGTGGACGACGGCTACCGCGACTTCGCCGACCGCTGGAACCCGATCCTCGACGTCTTCGACGAGGTGGGCGTCCGGTTCGCCCACGAGGTGCACCCGTCGGAGATCGCCTACGACTACTGGACCACCGTGGCGGCGCTCGAGGCCGTCGGGCACCGGCCGGCGTTCGGCCTGAACTGGGATCCGAGCCACTTCGTCTGGCAGGACCTCGACCCCGTCGGGTTCCTGTGGGACTTCAAGGACCGGATCTACCACGTCGACTGCAAGGACGCGAAGCGTCAGGTCGGCAACGGGCGCAACGGCCGGATGGGCTCGCACCTGGCGTGGGCCGACCCGCGGCGCGGCTGGGACTTCGTCTCCACCGGCCACGGCGACGTCCCGTGGGAGGCCTGCTTCCGGATGCTCAACACCATCGGCTACACCGGCCCGATCTCCGTCGAGTGGGAGGACGCGGGGATGGACCGGCTCGTCGGGGCGCCGGAGGCACTGGAGTTCGTGCGCAGGCTGGCGTTCGACCCCCCGTCGGCCGCCTTCGACGCCGCCTTCAGCAGCAGCACCTGACCCGCGGCTGGTTCCGGAAGCCGATCGTGACCTACGGTCGCGCTGTCGCGCGGACGGAGGCTGCATGGTGGAGGTCGATGCGGTGCTTGCTCCCGGTGGTGGCCGGCCTCGCCGCTGGCGCGGTCCCCGCCGGGGTGCACAGGCGATGGACGCGCTGTCCGCAGGTCGGCGCATCGCGGCCGACCTCCGCGGCGGCATCACCGGCTCCGGCGCAGGTTCGGCCGCCCGGGGCCTGCGCCGGTTGCTCGACGCCGACGCCGTGGCGATCGGGGGCCTGCACGGCGAGCTGACCTGGGCCGGTCGCCCCACCGACCTCACGGCTGCCGCGCAGCTCGCCGACAGCGCGCTGCGCGGCGACGCCCGCGCGACGGGCGGGGGCGCGGTCGCGCTGCCCGTCCACGCCAGCGACGAGCTGGCCGGCGTGCTGGTGGTGGTGGGGCCGGTCCCCCCGTCCGCCGTGCGGGAGGCGGCGCTGTGGGTGGGGGAGGCGCTGGAGCGGGCGCTGCTGGAACAGTCCGCCCACGTCGCCCGCCAGGCCGAGCTGCGGGCGCTGCGGGCGGAGATCTCGCCGCACTTCGTCTACAACAGCCTCACGACGATCGCGTCGTTCGTCCGGTCCGACCCCGAGCGGTCGCGGGACCTGATGCTCGACTTCGCGGAGTACACGCGGCACAGCCTCGCCCGCCACGGCGAGTACACGACGATCGCGGGGGAGTTCCGGGCCATCGAGGCCTACCTCGCGCTCGCCCGCGCCGTGCTCGGCGACCGGCTGCGGGTGCAGGTGCGGATCGCGCCGGAGATCCTGCCCGTCGCACTCCCGTACCTGGTGCTCCAGCCACTCGTGGAGAACGCGGTGCGGCACGGGGTGGAGCTGCCCGGCTCCAGCGGGCTCGTGCAGGTCAGCGGGGAGGCCGACGGTACCGACTGCGTGATCATCGTGGAGGACGACGGGCCCGGGATGGACCCGGAGTACGCTGCCGCCGTTCTGGCGGGGTGCGGTACGCCAGGGAGCCTCGGGTTGGTGAACGCCGACCGCAGACTGCGCACGGTGTTCGGAGCCGGCTACGGCCTGGTGATCGAGACGGCCGTGGGTGAGGGCACCCGGGTGCTGCTGCGCCTGCCACGTTTCCAGCCGGGGGTGGTGGTGTCGTGACCGGGGGACCGGGTCTGCGGGTGCTCGCGGTGGACGACGTCGCACCTGCGCTGGAGGAGCTGCGCACGATGCTGACGGAGTCCCCGGGGGTGGCCGCCGTCGCGGTGGCGGGCGAGCCGATCACGGCGCTGCGGCTGCTCCAGGCCGGCCCGATCGACGCGGTGTTCCTCGACATCTCCATGCCCGCGATGAACGGGATGGAGCTGGCGTCGCTGCTGGCCCGCATGACCGACCCGCCCGCGGTCGTGTTCGTCACCGCCTACGAGGAGCACGCGGCGGCGGCCTACGGCATCGGTGCCGTCGACTACCTGCTCAAACCGGTGCGTCCGGAGCGGCTCGCCGCGGCGCTGACCAGGGTGCGGCGCTTCAGCGCCGCAGCCGCTGCCGGTCCCGACGCAGCGCCGGCACCGCCGATCGACGCGCTCGCCGCGCTACCGGTGGAGCTGGCGGGGTCCACGCGTTTCGTCCGCCGCGACGACGTGCGGTTCGTCGAGGCCCAGGGTGACTACGTCCGGCTGCACACCCCGACGGGAGCGCACCTGGTGCGCATCCCGATCTCCCGCCTCGAACAGCACTGGCAGGCCGCGGGGTACGTCCGCGTGCACCGCAGCTACCTGCTCGCCGTCCATGCCGTCCGGGAGCTGCGCAGCGATCTCGGAGGCGGCCTGCTGGCCCACACCGATCTCGGTGACGTGCCCGTCAGCCGCCGCCACGCGCGGGACCTGCGGGAGCACCTCCTGGAGGCGGCCCGGCGCGGGGCCTTCGACCAGCCGAACCGGCAGCTGCGTTGATCGGGCGGCCCCGATGACCCGCCAGCGTCGGATCGCCGTCACCAGCCCCCAGACGAGGCTCGCACTCGCGGGGCGGCGAACAGGCGTTCCGGCCGTCCCGCCGCACCTCGCCCCGGCCGACGCCGAGCGGGCGCGGCGCATCCACCGCCGGCAGCTGCGGCACGCGCTGACCGTGCTCGGGTTGCTGGCCGCGCTGCTGCTGGGCCTGCCCCTGCTGCTCGTGGCCGCCCCCGGCTTGGACGAGGTGCGGCTCGGGGGCATCCCGGTGTCCTGGCTCGCGGTGGCCGTGCTGCCCTACCCGGTGCTCGCGCTGCTGGCCCGATGGCAGCTGCGGCGGGCCGAGCGCACCGAACGGCCGGACCGGCCACCGGGAGTCCGCGAGTGATTCTCGCCATCGTCCCCGTGCTGCTGATCACGTTGCTGATCGGAGCGCGCGGGGTGGCGGCGATGCGCACCACCTCGGACTTCCTGGTGGCGTCGCGCCGGATCTCCCCCACCGTCAACGCGGCCGCCGTCTCGGGGGAGTACCTCTCCGCGGCGTCGTTCCTCGGCGTCGCCGGTCTCGTCGTCAAGGACGGGGTGGGCTCGCTCTGGTACCCCGTCGGGTTCGCCGCGGGGTACATCGTGATGCTCGCGCTCGTGGCCGCGCCGCTGCGCCGCACCGGTGCGCTCACCGTGCCGGACTTCGCCGAGGCCCGGCTGGGGTCCCGCAGGCTGCGCAGGCTCTCTGCCGTGGTGGTGCTGGTGATCGCGTTCCTCTACCTGGTGCCGCAGTTCACCGCCGCCGGGCAGGTGCTCGCCGTGGTCAGCGGCAGCCCGTACTGGGTGGGCGTGGTGATCGCCGGCGCCGCCGTCAGCATCACGCTGTCGCTCGGCGGGATGCGCGCGGCCACCTACGTCCAGGCGTTCCAGTTCGCGCTCAAGCTCGTGCTGTTCATCGTCCCGGCGATCTGGCTGGTGCTGCAGGTCGGCCCGGTCGTCCGCGCCGACGCCCTCGAACCGGTCGAGTTCACCCGGTTCCCCGTCGCCACCCCGGTGGAGTTCCGGCTCGACACGGAGCTGACGATCACCGCGCCCACTCACGCGGCCATCGCGGGCCACCCCCAGCAGCTGCTCACCCCGGGGCGGTACGCGGCGGAGGGCGGAACCACCTGGGTGTTCGACGCCGGAGCGCCCGTTCCGCAGGTGGGAACCGGACGGCCGCCGGGAGGTGAGGAGTGGGCGCGGCCGGTGCTCGACCCCGGCGGCTACCCGGTGCTCGCGACCTGGTCGATGCTCGTGGCCACCGTGCTCGGCACGATGGGCCTGCCGCACATCCTCGTCCGGTTCCACACGAGCGCCGACGGCCGCGGCGCCCGGCGGACCGCGGCGATCACGGTCGGGCTGCTCGGGGTGTTCTACCTCTTCCCCGCGATCTACGGGCTGCTCGGGGCGGTACTGCTCCCCGAGCTGTACCTGTCGGGCGGGACGGACACCGTGGTGGTGGCGCTCCCGGCCACCGTCGACCAGAGCTGGGTCGGGACGATGTTCACCGCGCTGCTCACCGCGGGCGCCTTCGCCGCGTTCCTCGCCACGTCGCTCGGACTGCTGCTCGTCGTATCGGGTGCGCTCGCGCACGACCTGGTGCCGGGCACGCTGCGCCGGCTGCGCTTCACCCCGATCGCCGCGGCGCTGGTGGTGGTGCTGCTCGCGCTGCGGGCGGAGCGGATCGACGTCGGTGTGCTGGTGACGTCGGCGTTCGCGGTGGCGGCGTCCACCTTCTGCCCGCTGCTCGTGCTCGGGATCTGGTGGCCACGGCTGACGGCCCGCGGCGCCATCGTGGGCATGGTGGTCGGGTTGATCTCCTCGGCCGGCGTGATCGGCGTCGACCTGATCCTCGGGGCCCCACCCGGCCTCCCGGCGATCGTGCTGGGGCAGCCCGCCCTGTGGTCGGTGCCGCTGGCGTTCGCCACGATGGTGCTCGTGTCGTTGCGCGGCACCCCACCTGCCTGGGCAGCGGCGGCGATGCTGCGGCTGCACCTCGACGAGAACCGGTCCGGATCCGCCGCGACCGATGACTTCTGCCCACCCCGGTCGTCATAACGGCAGTGGGCTCGGACGGTCCACCCGATGCTGGGAGGGCCGGTGAACGCTGAGTCGCCCGATCCGGACGACGGCGCCGAGGGGGCGCCGTCGCCCGGCGAGCCCGCGCGTGGCCGGGTGCTGGCCCCCCTGGACAGCGAACCGCTCTCGTTTCTCGCCCGGCCGCCGGGCCCCGGGTTCCGGACCACCGTCGTCACCCTCGAAAGCGGCTCCACCCGGGCCTACGACGAGGCGGAATGGAGCGACGCGCTGGTCGTCGTCGAGTCCGGGGAGGTCGACCTGGAGTGCGGGGCGGGCGGCCGGCGCCGCTTCCGTTCCGGCGCCGTCCTGTGCCTGACGGGGCTCGGCCTGCGCGCCCTGCACAGCGTGGGCGCCGGGCCCGCGGTGCTGGTGGCGGTCGCCCGGCGACACGCCGCCGCAGACCCCGGCCCGGCCACCTGACCACACGTTCCGCGCGCTGGCTGGGGTCTGTGGGGACCAGGTCGGGCGCGCGTATCCCCTCGGCCGGCCCGGCGGGGGCTGCGGGCCGGTGCTCGTCACTCTCGCGGTGGACCCCGGCCCTCCCACCTGACCACGCGTTCCGCGCGCTGGGTGGGGTCGTCGCAGCGCCCGTGGGGTCTGCGAGGACCAGCCCGGGCGCGCGGAACCCCTCCGCCGGCCCGGCGGGGTGGGGCTACAGGCTCTCGACGCTCGTGGAGACGAGGTCGGTCACCGTCGACAGCAGGGACCCGCCGCCGGAGTCGGAGCCGCCGTCGTTGTCGGACGCGCCGTTGTCCGAGGACCCGTTGTCCGAGCCGCGGCCGTTGTCGGAGCCGCGGCCGTTGTCGGAGCCGCGGCCGTTGTCGGAACCGCTGTTGTCGGAGCCGTCGTTGTCGCGGCGGCCGCCGTCGTTGTCGGAGCTGCCGTTATCCGAGCCGCCGTTGTCGTCGGAGCTCCCGTTGTCGGAGCTGCCCGCGTCGTCGGATCCGCTGTTGTCCGAGTCGCCGTTGTCGCCGCGGCCGCCGCCGTTGTTCTCGGAGCTGTTGTTCTCGGGGCCGCTGTTGTCCGACCCGCTGTTGTCGGAGCCCGCGTTGTCGGACCCGCTGTTGTTGCCGGATCCGGTGTTGTCGGAGCCTGCGTTGTCCGAGCCGCCGTCGTCCGAGCCACTGTTGTCGGGGGTCCCGCCATTCTCCGAGTCGGGGTTGCCCGCGCTGCCGTTGTCGGCATTGCCGTTCTCGGATCCGCTCTCGTCAGATCCGCCGACCGCGCCGCTGTTGTCTGGGCCGCTGTTGTCTGGGCCGCTGTTGTCCGAACTGCTGTCGTCAGCGGTGGTGTCGTTGTTGTCGCCGGGCTCGCCCGCCGCGGGCGGGCCGGACTGGTCCTGTCCGGAGCCGTCGTCGGGGGAGGTGTCGTCGGCGGGGGACTCTCCGGGGTTGCCGCCGTTCCCGTCGGCGGACGCGGGGCCCTCACCCGGCTGCTCACCCTCCGGGTTTCCGCCGTCGGTGGCAGCAGGCTCGTCCTGACCCGCGGGGGCCTCCGACTCCGGCTCCGGCTGCGGCTGCGGCTGCGATTCCGGCTGCGTCTCGGACTCGGGCTGCGACTCGGGCTGGGACTCCGGCTGGGATTCCGGCTGGGAGGGGGGCTGCTCTGCGGACTGGGG
>NZ_JAAXKY010000183.1 GCF_012911925.1 Pseudonocardia xinjiangensis
GCGCTGGTGCGGGTGCAGGCGCTCCTCGGTCCGGAGTCGGTGTTCACCGGGGTGCTGGTGGGTGGGCGGGATCCCGCCGAGCAGATCCGGCTGGTGCCGTGGGGTGACGACCGGGCGCTTGACTCCGGACCGGCGGTGTCGCCGGCCGTGGCCACCGGCGAGGTGTGGTCGGAGCTCTGGACGCCCGGGACGACGTCGGCTCCCGCGGCCCGGACCCCGGCGGGCGACGCGGGGCAGGAGCGGGGGGTGACCGGCCAGGGGACCGGGCCCGCGGCGGCTGCGCCGGGGCCTGCGGGCCGGGCGGAGCCGGTGCGTGGAGCGGGCGGTGCTGCTCCCGTGGATCCGGCACCCGAGGTGGCCGCAGCCTGGCGTTCCGCGGCGCCTGCGGGGTGGCCGGAGGACGTGGTGCAGGAGACCGGGCGGGTGTCCGCCGCCGAGGTGGCCGCCGCGGACGGGAACGGGGGGACGGCACCCTCCACGAACCGGCGGCGCCGGGTCCCCGTCCCGCGTCGCCCCACCGGCCGGCCCGCGGTGCCCGACCCACCGCCGTCCTGGCCGGGGCGGCTGCCCGCGCCGTCCCCGGCGACGGTGCCCCCGCAGCCGCTCCCCGCAGAGCTGGTCGACGCCACGGGGGCTCCGGTCCGGCTCACCGCGCCCGACCTGCTGTCCGCTCCTCCCCACCACCTCCTGGTGGACGACGGGAACCCGCAGATGGTGCAGGGCTGGGCGGGTCCCTGGCCGTTGCACCAGCGGTGGTGGGTGGGCGAGGGGTCGAGCAGCAGGCTCCAGGTCGCCGTGGACGGCGGCGTGGCGCTGCTGCTGCTCGCCCGGGAAGGGAGGTGGTGGGTCACGGGCATCTACGACTGACCCCTGTGCGCGGACGCGGGTGCGGGAGCTCGTGTCCGCGCACGGGGCCTCAGGCCACGGGCGGCGGCGCCTCCGTGGCCCCCGTCATGATCGCGACCGCGTCCGACATCGTGTGGGACTGCGGGGTGATCACGGCGGCGCGCCGTCCGAGCCGCTGGATGTGGATCCGGTCGGCGATGTCGAAGACGTGCGGCATGTTGTGGCTGATGAGGATCACCGGCAGGCCGCGGTCGCGGACGTCCCGGATGAGCTGCAGCACCCGGTTGCTCTCCTTCACGCCGAGCGCCGCGGTCGGCTCGTCCAGGATCATCACCTTGCTCCCGAACGCGGCCGACCGGGCCACGGCCACGCCTTGGCGCTGACCGCCCGACAGGCTCTCCACGGCCTGCCCGATGTTCTGCAGGGTGGCGATCCCCAGCTCGCTCATGTGCCGGCTGGCCTCGTCCTTCATGCGCTTGCGGTCGAGCATCCGGAACACCGAGCCGAGGACACCGGGCTTGCGCACCTCCCGGCCGAGGAAGAGGTTGTCGGCGATGTCGAGGCCCGGTGCCACGGCCAGCGACTGGTAGACGGTCTCGATCCCGGCCCGGCGGGCGTCCATCGGGTTCTTGAAGTGCACCTGCTTGCCGTCGAGCAGGATCTCGCCGCTGTCGGGGATGATCGCCCCGCACAGCGCCTTGATCAGGCTCGTCTTGCCCGCGCCGTTGTCGCCGATCACGGCGAGGATCTCACCGGGGTAGAGCTCGAGGTCGCCGCTGGCGATGGCCGTGACCATGCCGTACCGCTTCACCAGGCCCTTCGCCTGCAGCACCGGCTCGCGCACCGGGCTCTTCTGCGACCCCGCCTCCGCACTCGTCTCGGCGGTCATGCGCGCACCTTCCTGATCCACTGGTCGATGGAGACCGCGACGAGTACGAGCAGGCCGATCGCGCACCCCTGCCAGACGACGTCGACCCCGCCGAGCTGCAGGCCGTTGCGGAAGACCCCGACGATGAGCGCACCGACGAGCGTGCCGAGCACCAGGCCGCGTCCGCCGAACAGGCTGGTACCGCCGAGCACGACGGCCGTGATGGAGTCGAGGTTGTACTCGACCCCGACGTTCGGGCTGGCCGAGGCGAGCCGCCCCATGAGGACCCAGGCGCCGATCGCGTAGAGCAGCCCGGCCACCGTGTAGACGGAGAACAGCACGTGCCCGGTGCGGATGCCGGCCAGGCGCGCGGCCTCGATGTCGTCGCCGGTGGCGTACACGTGCTTGCCCCACGCGGTGTTGGACAGCGCGTACCAGAACACGGCGAAGAGCAGCAGCATGATGATCGAGCCGTAGGTGATCCGGAATCCGCCGAGGCTGAACGTGGTGCCGGTCCACGTCATGATCGACGGCATGTCCGAGCCGCGCACGGTCTCGCTGCGGGACACCACGGAGTTGAGCGAGAAGAAGATGCTCAGCGTGCCGAGGGTGACGATGAACGGCGGGAGCCCGAGCCGGGTGACCAGCAGCCCGTTGATCGCGCCCATCGCCGTGCCCAGCACGAGACCGATGATCAACGCGAGCGCCCCGGGCACGCCGAGGTCCGTCGCGAGGTTCGCCATCAGGATCGAGGAGAACACCGCGATCGCGCCGGCCGACAGGTCGATGCCCGCGGTGAGGATGATCAGGGTCTGACCCAGCGCCAGCACCGCGATGACGGTGACCTGGGCGAGCACGAGCCCGAGGTTCGCCGCCGAGAGGAACCGGCCGCTGACGATCGAGAACACGATGATCGCGAGCACCAGCACGGCGAGGGGCCCGAGGATCGGGTTGGCGTGCAGGACGTGCTGGATGCGTTGGAGCGGTGACTCCGACCGGCGCTCGTCGAAGCCCGTGGCCCCGGGGTCGGGCACCGTGGCGGTTCCCCCGCCGGAGGACGTGTCGTTCGCCATGTGGATGCACTCCTTCGTGCGTCAGGCGTGAGGGGAGCCGGGGATCAGCCCCAGCAGTTCGCTGCTCCGAAAGCGGTGTCCTTGGAGGGGACGCCCGGCTGCGGCTGGTCGGTGATCAGCTCGACGCCCGTGTCGTAGAAGCTCTTGCCCGCCGTGGTCTCGGGCTTGGTGCCGTCCTTGGCGAACTTCGCGATCGCCTCGATGCCGAGCGAGGCCATCTTCAGCGGGTACTGCTGCGACGTGGCGCCGATCGCGCCGGACTTCACGGCCTCGACGCCGGGGCAGCCGCCGTCGACGGAGACGATCGTGACGTCGTTCTGCCGGCCCGCCGCCTTCAGCGCCTCGTACGCGCCGGCCGCGGCAGGCTCGTTGATGGTGTGGACGAGGTTGATCGACGGGTCCTTCTGGAGCAGGTTCTCCATCGCGGTGCGCCCACCCTCCTCGGCGCCGTCGGTGACGTCGTGCCCGACGATGCGCGGGTCGGACTCGTCGCCGATCCGGGTCTTGTCACCTACGTCCACGCCGAAGCCGTCGAGGAAGCCCTGGTCGCGCTGGACGTCGACCGACACCTGGTTGGCGCTCAGGTCGAGCATCGCGATCCTGGCCTGCTTGCCCTCGGCGTCGAACTTCGCCTTCGCCCACTGCCCGATGAGCAGGCCCGCCTGGTAGTTGTCGGTGGCGAACGTGGCGTCGGCGGCGTCGGCGGGATCGATCGGGGTGTCGAGCGCGATCACGAGCATCCCGGCCTGCCTGGCCCGGTCGAGGGCGGGCACGATGGCCTTGGAGTCGTTCGCCGTGATGAGGAAGCCCGACGCTCCGGCCGAGATCAGGTTCTCGATCGCCTGCACCTGCGACTCGTTGTCGCCGTCCTGCTTGCCGGCGAACGTCTGCAACTGCACGCCCTGGGTGGCGGCCGCCGCCTGCGCGCCCTCCTTCATCTTCACGAAGAACGGGTTGGTGTCGGTCTTGGTGATCAGGCCGACGACCGGTTGGCTCCCGCTCGCGGCGCCGCCCGTGTCGCCGCCCCCGCACGCGGCGAGGGCGAGCGCCGCAGCCATCCCGGTGGCCAGAGCGGCCGCCCGGCGTCGTGCTGTCCATGCCTGGCTCATGTGCTGCGACCCTTCGTCATCATTGACATCTGGTAGCGAACGAGACAACGTTGTCATCGACTGTGACCACTTTGTGGCGACTTCACAAGACCCGGGTCGCCGTCGAGCCGTAACAACTTGGCAACGTTGACTGGGGAACCATGAGCCTCCGCGAGCCCGGTGGGCGCCGCCCGACCATGCGTGACGTCGCGGCCCGCGCGCAGGTCAGCTTCAAGACCGTCTCCCGTGTCGTCAACGACGAGGGCGGGGTCTCACCCCCGCTCGAGCGGCGCGTGCGGAAGGCGATCGACGAGCTCGACTTCCGTCCCAACGTGGGAGCCCGCATCCTGCGCCGGTCGGATCGCAGGACGGCATCGATCGGGTTGCTCCTCGAGGACGTCGCCAACCCGTTCTCCGCTGCCGTACAGCGCGCCGTCGAGGACGAGGCCGAGCACCGGGGAGTGGTGGTCTACTCGGCAAGCCTCGACGAGGACCCCGCCCGCGAGCGCGCACTCGCGAAGGCGTTCGGCGCCCGCAACGTCGACGGCCTGCTGCTCGTTCCGGCGGGCGACGACCAGTCGCACCTGGCCGCCGAGCTGCGCGCGGGCACGGCGATCGTCTGCGTGGACCGCGAGGCGAACAACCTCCCGGTCGACTCGGTGGTCACCACCAACGAGATCGGGGCGGCGGAGGGCGTGCGCCATCTCGCCGCTGCCGGGCACCGGCGCATCGCGTTCCTCGGGGACCGCACCACCATCGCCACCGCCCGGCAGCGCTACGTCGGCTACGAGGAGGCGCTGCGGGGGCTCGGGCTGTCGGTGGACCCTGCGCTCGTGGTGCGCGACGTGCGCGATGCGGGTGTCGCCGACGGCGCGGTCACCGCCCTCCTCGGGCGCCCCGACCCGCCCACGGCGTTCTTCACGGCGCAGAACCTGGTGACCGTCGGGGCGGTGCGGGCGCTGCGGAGGCTGGGCCGGGAGCACGCGGTCGCCCTGGTCGGGTTCGACGACTTCCTGCTGGCCGACCTGCTGCGCCCCGGCGTCACGGTGGTGGCGCAGGACCCCACCGCGATCGGCCGGATCGCCGCCGGCCTGCTCTTCGCCCGCATCGACGGGGACACGAGCCCCCCGCAGCGCCGCCTGGTCCCCACGACCCTGATCCGCCGGGGCTCGGGCGAGATCGCCCCGGACTGAGGTTCAGGGCTGAGGTTCAGGGCTGAGGTTCAGGAAAGCCACTTTCCTGCCCGGAGAGGACCTGAAAGTGGCTTTCCTGAACTTCGGGGGGCCGCGTTCGGGCTGGCTTTCTCGTCGGCGGCAAGGTTTAGCGTCGGGGCATGCGGATCGGGGAGCTGGGGCGTCGGGCCGGGGTGAGCACCCGGGCGCTGCGCCACTACGAGGAGCTGGGTCTGCTGCCCGCGCGGCGCCGGGCCAACGGCTACCGCGACTACGACGAGCGCGACCTGCGGGTGGTCGCCGAGATCCGGTCGCTGGTGGATCTCGGTTTCGCGCTCGAGGAGACGCGCCCGTTCGTGGAGTGCCTGCGCGCCGGGCACGCGACCGGCGCGAGCTGCCCCGACTCCCGTGCCGTCCAGCGTCGCAAGGTAGCCGAGGTCGACGACTGGATCACGCGGCTGCATGCCGTGCGCGACCAGCTCGTCGCCCAGCTCGGTGAGGCGCCCGAACCGCGCTGCGCCGTCACGCCCCACGACACCTGACCCCGTCCGTGCGGGGACCCGAAGGAGATTTCATGATCGTCACTGTCACCGACGCCACGTTCGACGAGCTCGTGCTGCGCGCCGAGCTGGCCGTGCTGCTCGACTTCACCGCGGAGTGGTGCCCGCCGTGCCGGATGATCGAGCCGGTGCTGCGCGAGATCGCCGCGGAGCAGGAGGGACGGCTGGTCGTCGCCCGGCTCGACGTCGACGCCAACCCCGCCACGGCGCGTGACGCGGGCGTCCTCGGGATGCCGACGCTCAACCTCTACGTCGGTGGGCGGGTCGTCACGCAGGTGGTGGGGGCGCGGCCGAAGGCGGCGCTGCTGCGCGCGATCGAGGACCACCTCCCCGCGGGGGTGCTCAGCGCCTGACGGACGGGGCCCGGCCGAGGTGCTCCAGCACGGTGGCCGTGAGCTCGGGCACGCGCTGCCTGCCGTCGAGGAACACCGTGCCGGTGGGCAGGCGGTCCGTCGTGGCCCGGCACCGCTCGATCTGGGCCACGCACCAGGCCCGGACGTCGGCGTCGCGCCCGGGGTCGTCCGGCGTCATCGTGCGGCTCTCGATCCGCTGGACCAGGACGTCCCGAGGCACGTCCAGGTAGAAGTGCCGCACCGTGATCCCGCCGACGGCCGCGATGATCTCGTCGAGGTAGGCGGCTTCCACCAGTGTCATCGGCACGAGCAGCGGGCGGTGGTACTCCTCGAGGAGCCCGACGGCCATGGCGGCGACCTGCCGCCGCCACAGGGGGAGGTCCTGGAAGTTCCCGGTGGGGACGTCCACGATCTCGCGGAGCACGTAGCCGACCTGTTCGGGGTCGAACACCAGCGTCGCGGGCCACTGCCGGTGCAGCTCGCGGACCAGTGTCGTCTTCCCGCTGCCGAACGCGCCGTTCACCCAGACGATCACGGGGGGACTCTCGCACGCGCGGGAAGTTGAAAGGATCATCGAACGTATGTTCGACTTGCGGGGTGGGCTGGAACAACCCGGACGTCCCGTGGCGTGAGCTGGAGGCTGCGCTCGCGGGCAATGCGCGTGACGGTGCGAGCGTCTCCGGCGGGCCGGAGGTCGACGGCGGCGACAGCCCGGCGTGGTCGCGCAAGCGCGAGCCCTACGTCCCGCCGGAGCTGCCGGAGCCGCAGCACCGTGTCCCGTACGCCGAGCTGCACTGCCACTCCAACTTCAGCTTCCTCGACGGGGCGAGCCATCCCGAGGAGCTGGTCGAGCAGGCCGCGCGGCTGGGTCTCGACGCGATCGCGCTCACCGACCACGACGGCATGTACGGGGTGGTCCGGTTCGCCGAGGCGGCCGCCGAGCTGGGGGTGCGCACGGCCTTCGGCGCCGAGCTCTCCCTCGGCCTCACGGCTCCGCAGAACGGCGTGGCCGATCCGGAGGGCAGCCACCTGCTGCTGCTCGCCCGCCACCCCGACGGCTACCGCTCGTTGTGCCGCACCATCAGCACCGCCCAGCTGGCGGGGCAGGAGAAGGGCCGACCGGTCTACGACTTCGACGAGGTCGTGGCCGACACCGCGGGGCAGGTGGTGGTGCTCACCGGGTGCCGCAAGGGCGCGGTGCGCCAGGCGTTGCGCACCGGCGGCCGCGACGCCGCCGGGAAGGAGCTGCGCCGCCTGGTGGAGCGGTTCGGGGCCGACCACGTGGTCGTCGAGCTCACCCACCAGGCACTGCCCACCGACACCGAGCGCAACGACGTCCTCGCCGATCTCGCGCGTGACGCCGGCCTGCCCACCGTCGCGTCCACGGCGGCCCACTACGCCGCCCCGCACCGGTTCCCGCTGGCCACGGCGCTGGCAGCGGTGCGGGCCCGGCGCAGCCTCGACGACGCCGACGGCTGGCTGCCGCCCGCGGGCACCGCCCACCTGCGGTCGGGCGCGGAGATGGCGGCCCGGTTCGACCAGCGCTACCCGGGTGCGGTGGCGCGGGCGGCGGCCCTGGGGGTGGAGTGCGCGTTCTCGATCGACCTGGTGGCGCCCGAGCTGCCGCCGTTCGACGTCCCACCCGGGCACACGGAGGCGAGCTGGCTGCGGGAGCTGACCTTCCGGGGGGTCGCCCGCCGCTACGGCAGCCACGCCGAGTACCCGGAGGCCGTGGAGACGGTCGAGCGCGAGCTGAAGATCATCGAGGAGAAGAACTTCCCCGGCTACTTCCTGATCGTCCACGACATCGTCGAGTTCTGCCGTCGCACCGACATCCTCTGCCAGGGCCGCGGGTCGGCCGCCAACTCCGCGGTCTGCTTCGCGCTCGGCATCACCAACGTCGACGCCGTGGCGCACCGGCTGCTGTTCGAGCGGTTCCTGTCCCCGGCCCGGGACGGCTACCCGGACATCGACCTCGACATCGAGTCCGGTCGTCGTGAGGAGGTGATCCAGTACGTCTACCGCCGCCACGGCCGCGGGTGCGCCGCCCAGGTGGCCAACGTGATCACCTACCGGCCGCGCTCCGCCGTCCGCGACATGGCGAAGGCGCTGGGGTTCTCACCGGGCCAGCAGGACGCGTGGAGCAAGCAGATCGAGCGCTGGCACGGCCCGGTGGGGGACACGGCCACGGCGCCCGCCGGGATGCCCGACCGGGTCGTCGAGCTGGCGAACGAGCTGCTCGGCTTCCCGCGCCACCTCGGCATCCACTCCGGCGGCATGGTCATCTGCGACCGGCCCGTCTCCGAGGTGGTGCCCGTCGAGTGGGCGCGGATGGAGGGCCGCACCGTCGTCCAGTGGGACAAGGACGACTGCGCTGCCGCGGGCCTGGTCAAGTTCGACCTGCTCGGGCTGGGCATGCTCACCGCGCTGCACCTGATGATCGACCTGGTGGCCGAGCACCACGGCAAGCGGATCGAGCTGCACGAGCTGCAGCCCACCGACCCCGCCGTGTACGCGATGCTGCAACGGGCCGACTCGGTCGGGGTGTTCCAGGTGGAGTCACGCGCGCAGATGGCCACGCTGCCCCGGCTGAAGCCGCGGATCTTCTACGACCTGGTGGTCGAGGTGGCGCTGATCCGGCCCGGGCCGATCCAGGGCGGCTCCGTGCACCCCTACATCCAGCGGCGCAACGGCGCGGAGTGGAAGCACGACCACCCGTTGCTGGCCAACGCGCTGGACAAGACGCTCGGCGTGCCGCTGTTCCAGGAGCAGCTCATGCAGGTGGCCGTCGACGTCGCGGGGTTCAGCGCAGGCGACGCCGACGAGCTGCGCCGTGCGATGGGCTCGAAGCGCTCGGAGGAGAAGATGGAGCGCCTGCGGGAGCGGTTCTTCGCCGGGATGGCGGCCAACGGCATCACCGGCGAGGTCGCCGACGGGATCTTCCGGAAGATGCTGGCGTTCGCCAACTTCGGGTTCCCGGAGAGCCACTCGATCAGCTTCGCCTCGCTCGTCTACTACTCCGCCTGGTTCAAGCACTACTACCCGGCGGCGTTCTGCGCGGCGCTGCTCAACTCGCAGCCGATGGGCTTCTACTCGCCCCAGTCGCTGGTGGCCGACGCGCGGCGGCACGGCGTGCTCACGCGAGGCCCGGACGTCAACCTGGGACGGGCCGAGGCGGTGCTCCAGCCGGATGCGCTCAGCACGGGTGGGCAGGCGATCCGGCTGGGGCTGGCCGAGGTGCGGGGCGTCGGCCTGGAGGCCGCCGAGGAGATCGACGCGGAGCGGGAGCGGGGCGGCCCCTACCGCGACCTCGCCGACCTGGCCGGCCGGGTGCGGCTCACCGTGCCGCAGGCCGAGGCGCTCGCCACGGCGGGGGCGTTCGGGTGCTTCGGGGTGGACCGGCGCTCGGCGTTGTGGGCGGCGGGGGTGGTGGCCGCGGTGCGTCCCGAGCAGCTGCCCGGCACGGCCGTCGGGCTGGACGCGCCTGCGCTGCCCGGCCTCACCGGCGTCGAGCTCACCGCCGCGGACGTGTGGGCCACGGGCGTCTCCCCGGACAGCCATCCGATGCAGCACCTGCGGGAGCGGCTCGACGGGCTGGGGGCGGTGCGGATCGACGGGCTCGACGCGGTCGGGCGCCACCTCGTGGCAGGCGACCCCGAGCAGACGCCGCCCCGGGTGCTCGTGGGCGGGCTCGTGACCCACCGGCAGCGGCCGGCCACCGCGCGCGGGGTCACGTTCGTCAACCTCGAGGACGAGAGCGGGATGCTCAACGTCACCTGCTCGGAGGGGTTGTGGGCGCGCTACCGCACGGTCGCGATGGGCAGCACGGCGTTGCTGGTCCGGGGGCGGCTGGAGCGCAGCCCGGAAGGCGTGCTGAACCTGGTGGCCGACCGGTTGCAGCGGCTGGCGCTCACCGTGCCGGTGAAGTCCCGCGACTTCCGGTGACGGCCCGGCGGCTCACACCGCCGTGGTCGTCGCATCGGCGGAGGCCCTCCACGTGGTGCTGCGGTAGTCGGCCCTGGCGAGGATCGCCTCCGCGTCGTCCACGGGTGGGTAGATCGCCACCGCGCTGATCAGGTGCTTGAGGTCCTTCGCGTCCTGCCCGGTCTTGCGGACCGTCCGTTCCCACCCGGTCGTGAGCACCGCCCCGGCGGCGCCGAGGTCGAGGCAGGTGACGTAGGGCTCGGGCTCGAACGGGACCTGCGGACGGCCGAGGAGATCGGCGGCGACGTTGTGCCCGGCGTACTTGCCGAGGGGCTGGGCGTGCTGGCTGCTCTGCATGACGGGATGGGTCTCGTCCGCGAGCGCGGCGGAGGTGTCACCGGCGGCGTAGACGTCGGGGGCTCCCACGACGCGCAGGTACTCGTCCACGTGCAGCCGACCGAGCTGGTCGCGCTCGGTGGGGATGTCCGCCGTCAGCGGGCTGGCGGTCATGCCCGCCGTCCAGATGACGGTGCTCGCGGCGATCTCGCTCCCGTCGGAGAGCCGGACCCCGGTCGGGGTCGCGCTCTCCGGCGTCACGCCCAGGCGCTGCTCGACGCCGAGCCGGGCCAGCGCCTCGAGGATCAGCGGGCGGGGGCCGGCACCGAGCTCGGGGCCGACGACGCCCTCCCGCTCCACCAGCACGACGCGGACCTGCTCGGCCGCCCCCACCGGCGTCGCGATGTTGCGGAGCCTGCCCACGAGCTCGGTGGCGACCTCGAGGCCGGCGAACCCCGCACCGACGACGACGGCGGTGAAGCGGCCGTCGCCGACCGCGTCGGCGGGCAGCCGGTGCAGGTGGCTGTGCAGCCGCGCCGCTCCCGGCATCGTGTCGACGTCGAAGAGGTGCTCGGCGCCGGGCAGGTCCGGCCGGACCAGCTGGCTGCCGGTCGCGAGCACGAGCCGGTCGTAGGTCAGCTCCGCCGTGCGCCCGTCCCGGCCGACGACGGTGACGCGCCGCGCGTCCGTGTCGATCCCGGTCGCCGTGGCGGCCACCCGCCGGACGCCGATCGGGCCGAGTATCCGGTCGAGCGGCACCCGCATCCGGTCCGGATCGGACTGGTACATGCGCGGCCGGATCACGATGTCGTCACCGGCGGAGACGAGGGTGACGCGGAGGTCCGCCGCGGGCACGCCGGCGGCTCGGCGGGCCCGCACCGCGCCGGCGGCGGCCCAGACACCCGCGAACCCGCCACCCAAAACCAGGATATCTGACATCCAGATTCACCTTCCACTCGTCGACGACCTCGGCAACTCGGAACGATCTAGTCGCGCCCGTACGTCCGGCGGACCATGGGCGCGACACCCGGCGCGCGCGCATCGGCTTCCGCGCGGACGTCGGCGATGGTCTGCGCGGCGAGCGACCTGCGCCACGCCAGCTCGGCCCGCTGCATGCCGGCGCTCACGGCGCAGGGGGCCCGGAAGGTGCCGGCGGGCAGGTTCTCGCCCATGCCGCGTCGGCGGATCTCCGTGCACTGGAACGCGTCGTCCGGGCCCTCGATCGCGGCCACCACGTCCATCAGCGTGATCTCCTGGGCCGGGCGCGCCATGCGGAACCCGCCGCGGGCGCCGGGCACCGACACGAGCAGGCCCGCTCGGACCAGGGCTTGGAGCTGCTTGTTCAGGTACGCGGGCGGCAGCTCGTAGTTCGCGGCCAGCTGCGCCGTCGGGACGGGCTCGTCGTCACCGAGCCACGTCATCGTCAGTAGCGCGTGCACCGCCCACTCGACGCCCCGTCCCATCCGCATAGCTGGATACTACGTATCCCGGTTGCGGCTACTGCTGGATCGGATCACCCATCGGCATGGCGTTGCCGCCGAGCTCCTGCGTCATCGCGTCCACGAAGATGTAGGCGTAGATCGCGCAGAAGACGAACGTCGTGATGCCGCCGAGCGTGGCGAACAGCTCGTTGCCGTTCACCACGAAGCCGAGCACGAGCGCGAGCGTGGTGCACACCACCGCGAAGCCCGAGGTGTAGGCCAGCGGCAGTCGCAGCGTGGCCACGGTGAGCGTCGCGAAGACGATGAGCCACGACAGCACGAAGGTGGCCGCGACGTTCTGGAGCTGCTCCGTGCGCAGTGACGGCGCGGTGGAGATGCCGAACCAGCCGTTGATCGCGCCCAGCACCAGGAACCCGAAGCTCAGCCAAAACGCGGAGAACGTGCCGAAGATGCCGGCGAGGGCACCCTGCCCGACCCGGACCCCCCAGATGCACGCCACCAGCAGAAACAGGCCCGACGAGACCGTGACCGCGGGGATCATGCCGCCCGGCAGGGTGGCGGTGTCGAGGTAGCCGACGAGCCAGAGGCCGAGGGTGACGCCCCCGGACAGGAGAGCGGGCAGGCCGAGCAGAGCCGGGTTGCCGCCGGGGACGGTCGCGGCGGCGGGCGTCTCGTTCTGCGTCCGGGGCCGGACATCCCTCACACTCATCCACTCGCTCCTCGTTGAGGCGGCCGGCCCCGGCGTGATACGCCGGATGGGTCACATTGTGCGCCCGATCGACCTCGTTGCGACACCGCTGCGAGGTCCGATCAGCCCCTCATCGGGTGCTGTGGACGAGCCGGAGCCCGTCCGCGCCGCGGGTGCTACTCGGGCGAGACCTCGGCCATCTCGGACCACGCCTCGCCGTCCAGATCCTGGTAGTTGATCCGGGGCTTCTCCGAGACCACCCGCGGCATCCACGTGAAGAAGTTCTTGGCGTGGTCGGTGGCGACGTGCGCCGAGCCCGCGTCGGAGTCGGCGAACACCTCGACGATCGCGAACTCGTTCGGGTCCTCGCCGTTCGCGAAGTAGTCGAACGAGACGTTGCCGGGCTCGCTCCGCACGTCGGCGGTGTACTGACTGATCCCGGCCAGCCACTCGTCGCGCTTCTCCGGGCGGATCTTGGCCCTCAGGACGATGAGAATCACGTGAACCTCCATGGGCGGGTGAGCGGTTGACCGGATGTCTTGCCGGATCGACGACCGGCAGTCTGCCACGCCCGGGGTCCTGAACGGACGGGCGACTCGCACGCGGAAAACGGGCGACTCGCGGGGTCGGGGCG
>NZ_JAAXKY010000184.1 GCF_012911925.1 Pseudonocardia xinjiangensis
ATGTACTCCCGCAGCTGGAACGGCGGCCGGCACCGGCACTGAGACGGCGACGATGACCTCACCTGCCCCGATCACGCGCGCTCTCACCCCGGTCGGCCGGCTCTTCGGCCTCGGCGTCGACGTGGTGCGCAACATCTTCCGGCCGCCGTTCCAGCTGCGGGAGTACATCGAGCAGACCTGGTTCGTCACCAAGGTCTCCGCGCTCCCCACCGCTCTGTTCACCATCCCCTTCGGCGCCACGATCGCGCTCCTGCTGGCCGACCTCACCCGCCAGTTCGGCGCGCAGAGCCAGACCGGCGCCGGCAGCGTGCTCGCGATCGTCCAGCAGGCCGCCCCGATCGTCACGGCGCTGCTGATCTCCGGGGCGGGCGGCAGCGCCGTGTGTGCCGACCTCGGGGCGCGGACGATCCGCGAGGAGATCGCCGCGATGGAGGTGCTGGGCATCTCGCCGATCCAGCGGCTCGTCGTGCCCCGGGTGCTCGCGATGGCCACCACGGCGGTGGTGCTCAACGGGCTGGCCACGGTGGTGGGTGTCGGCGGTGGCTACTTCTTCAACGTCGTTGTGCAGGGCGGCACCCCGGGCGCGTACATCGCGAGCTTCTCCGCGATCGCGCAGGTCTCCGACATCGTGGTGAGCGAGATCAAGGCGGCGCTGTTCGGCTTCACCGCGGGCGTCGTCGCCGCGTTCCGGGGGCTCAACCCGCCGCCAGGGCCGAAGGGCGTCGGGGACGCCGTGAACCAGTCCGTCGTCATCTCGTTCGTGCTGGTGTTCCTGATCAACCTGGTGCTGACGTCGCTGTACCTCGAGCTCGTGCCGCCGAAGGGGTCGTGACGTGGCGTTGCTGAACGGCCGGGCGCGCCGCGTGCTCGACGCACCGCTGCACGTGCTCGACGAGCTGGGCGAGCAGCTCTCGCTCTACGCCCGCGCGATCGTGTGGATCCCG
Source organism: Pseudonocardia xinjiangensis (assembly GCF_012911925.1). Lineage (GTDB taxonomy): Bacteria > Actinomycetota > Actinomycetes > Mycobacteriales > Pseudonocardiaceae > Pseudonocardia > Pseudonocardia xinjiangensis. The sequence goes on from NZ_JAAXKY010000184.1 coordinate 945, forward strand.
CGCACGCTGCGCCGCTACCGCGCGGAGATCGCCCGGCTGCTGGCCGAGGTGAGCTTCGGCTCCGGCGCGCTGATCGTCATCCTCGGCACGGCGGGCGTCATGCTGTCGCTGTCGCTGTTCGTCGGCAGCCTGGTGGGCCTGCAGGGCTTCCGCGCGCTGGACTCGCTCGGCGTCGAGGCGCTCACCGGCTTCATCACGGCCTACTTCAACACCCGCGACATCGCCCCGCTCGTCGCGTCGGCGGCGCTCACCGCCACCCTCGGTGCCGGGTTCACCGCCCAGCTGGGCGCGATGCGGATCTCGGAGGAGGTCGACGCGCTGGAGGTGATGGCGGTGCCCAGCGTGCCGTTCCTCATCACCACCCGCGTGATCGCCGGCGTGCTCGCGATCATCCCGATGTACACCATCGGGCTGCTGGCGAGCTTCGGCGCCTCCCGTCTCAACGTCACCCTGATCAACGACCTGCCCGGCGGCACCTACGACCACTACTTCGACCTGTTCCTGCCGGTCAGCGACGTGCTGTACTCCTATCTCAAGGTGATCGTCTTCGCCGTGGTGATCATCCTGATCCACTGCCACTACGGCTACAACGCCAAGGGCGGTCCCGCCGGCGTCGGCATCGCGGTCGGGCGGGCGGTGCGCCTGTCGATCGTCAGCACCGCGATCCTCGACTTCTTCCTCACCCTGGTCATCTACGGCACCTCGACGTCGGTGAGCGTGGCCGGATGACCGCAGGGGGCAGGTCGTGAAGCGCAGGCTGCAGGGGCTCGCGTTCGTCGTGGTGCTGCTCGCGATGGCCGGGCTCGCGGTCGGCAGCTACGCCGGGGCCTTCTCCGACGACGTGCCGGTGACGCTGAAGGTGGACCGGGTGGGCACGCAGCTCGTTCCGCGGGCGGACGTGAAGGTGCGCGGGCTGAACGTCGGCACGGTGCGGTCGGTGAGCACGGACGGGTCCGGTGCGACGGTGCAGATGGCCCTCGACCGGGACAAGATCGCGCAGATCCCGCGCGGCGTCTCGGCGCGGCTGATCCCCAAGACCCTGTTCGGGGAGCGGTACGTGTCGCTGGTGCCGCCGAACGGGGCGGCGGGTCCGCCACTGGCCGCGGGCGACGTCATCCCCGAGGACCGCAGCGAGGCGGCCCGCGAGATCGAGCGGGTGCTCGACGGGCTGCTCCCGCTCCTGCAGGCCGTGCCACCGCAGGACCTCGCGACCACCCTCGGTGCGCTGTCGCAGGCACTGTCCGGTCGCGGGGAGGACCTCGGCAAGACGCTGGTGCAGCTGCAGAAGCTCACCGGTGGTCTGCGTCCCGCGGTCCCCGACCTGCAGGAGGACATCACCCAGCTCGCCGACTTCGCCGGCAACCTGAACCAGGCCGCCCCCGACCTGCTCGACGCGCTCGACGACTTCAGCGTCACGAGCCGCACGATCGTGGAGCAGCGCCAGCAGCTCAATGATCTGCTCACGGGCGTCACCCATGCCTCGGACGACCTGCGCGGGTTCCTCGTGGCCAACCGCGAGAACCTGATCGGGCTGGCCGCGTCGAGCCGGCCCACCCTGGAGAGCCTGGCGCGGTACGCGCCGGAGTTCCCGTGCCTGTTCGGACAGCTCGCCGGGCTCGTGCCGCGCGTCGACGAGGCGTTCGGGGTGGGCACCGACGAACCGGGGCTCCACGTCACGCTCGAGATCGTCAACAACAACGGCAAGTACGTGCCCGACCGGGACGAACCGCGCTACCTCGACGACCGGGGCCCGCGCTGCTACCCGATACTGCCGCTCGGCCCGCAGCAGCCGCCGGGCGGACCGTTCAAGGACGGGTCGAAGCCGCCGCCCCCGCCGGCGGGCTCGCCCACGGGCAGCGCGGCGGACTTCGGCGCGATCCCCACCTCGTTCTCGGACGGTCCGGCCGGCTACACCGGCATGGGCCTGCCCAACTCCCCGGGCGAGCAGCAGGTCGTCGCCGAGCTCACCGCCGCCCGTGACGGCTCGTCGCCCGCAGCGGTGCCGAGCTGGAGCAGCATGCTGGTCGGCCCGCTCTACCGCGGGGCAGAGGTGACGCTGACGTGAACCGGATCCCGTTCGGGCCGCTGATCAAGTTCACCGTCCTGACGGTCGTGGTCGCGCTGGCCACCACCGTGCTCGCGCTGACCATCGCGAACGCCTCGCCGGGCGAGCACACGTCCTACACGGCGCGCTTCACCGACGCGTCGGGCCTCCTGCCCGGCGACGACGTCCGGATCGCGGGGGTGGTGGTCGGCACCGTCGACGACGTCCGGATCGTCGACCGGCGGGTCGCGGAGGTGGCCTTCAGCGTCCTGCGTGACCAGCGGCTCCCCGCGTCGGTGACCGCGGCGATCCTCTACCGGAACCTGATCGGTCAGCGCTTCCTGTCACTGGCACTGGGTGCCGGCCCCACCGGGGCGACGCTGCCGCCGGGCGGCACGATCCCGCTGGACCGCACCCGGCCGCCGCTGAACCTCACCACTCTGTTCAACGGGTTCAAGCCGTTGTTCGCGGCACTCGACCCGCAGCAGGTCAACCAGCTGTCCTTCGAGATCATCCAGGTCCTGCAGGGGCAGGGCGGCACCGTGACGAGCCTGCTGGCGAGCACGTCGTCGCTGACCAACACCCTCGCCGACCGCGACGAGGTGATCGGGCAGGTCATCGACAACCTCAACGCGGTGCTCGACACGGTCAACTCGCGCGACCAGGAGCTGTCGGACCTGATCAGCTCCCTGCAGGCGCTCGTCTCGGGCCTCGCGGAGGACCGCAAGCCGATCGGGGACGCGATCGTGTCGATCGGCAAGCTCACGACGGTCACGTCCGGCTTCGTCGAGGAGGGGCGCCCCGCGCTGCGCCAGGACATCGCCGCGCTCGGCGACCTGGCGGGCAACCTGAACGACCAGGCGCCCAAGCTGGAGCAGACCCTGCTGAACCTGCCCGGGAAGCTGGAGACGGTCTCCCGGGCCGGCAGCTACGGCAGCTGGTTCCAGTTCTACCTGTGCGGCCTCACCGGCTCGGTCGGGCTGGAGCCCTACCTCCCGACGGCCGAGATCCCGGCCTTCAGCAGCGCCTCGCCACGCTGCGGCCCGGACCCCGACGGCGTGCAGGGCCAGCAGCCCGCGCTGCTCGGGGGCATCCCACCGGCCGCCGCCGGTCCGGCCGCTCCTCCCGCACTGCCCCCCGCGCTGTCGTTGCCGGGAGATCGCTGATGCCCGAGCAGCGCAACCCGGTGCGCACCGCGGTGATCGGTCTGGTGGTGCTCGTGCTCATCGTCGTGGCCGCCTTCAACGCGCCCCAGCTCTTCGGCGGCGGCACCACCTACCGGGCCGAGTTCAGCGAGGCCGCCGGCCTCACCTCGGGCGACCTCGTGACCATCGCGGGTGTCGAGGCCGGGCGCGTCGGCTCGGTCGAGCTCGCGGGCGACCGGGTTCTCGTCACCTTCACGGTTTCCGACGCCTGGGTGGGCGACCGCACGTCCGCCTCCATCGAGATCAAGACGCTGCTCGGCGCGAAGTACCTGGCACTGGACCCGCAGGGAGACAGCGCGCTCGCCCCCGACGCGGTGATCCCGCTGGCTCGCACCGCGTCCCCGTTCGACGTGGTGGAGGCCTTCGACGGGCTCTCCGGCACGATCGACCAGCTCGACACGAAGCAGCTGGCGCAGAGCCTGGACACGCTCGCGGAGACCTTCCGGGACACCGCCCCCGAGGTCCGCGGCGCACTGGACGGCCTGTCGCGCCTCTCCACCACGATCGCCAGCCGCGACGACGAGATCCACAAGCTGCTCGCAGGCACCCACAACCTCTCCGGCGTGCTGGCCGACCGGAACGACGAGTTCGAGAAGCTGCTCTCCGACGGCAACCTCCTGCTCGCCGAGATCCAGAAGCGCAAGCAGGCGATCAGCGCGCTGCTGGACGGCACGCGCGAGCTGTCGGAACAGCTGCGGGGCCTGGTGGCCGACAACCGCGACCAGCTGCGGCCCACGCTGGAGCAGCTCGACCGGGTGGCGGCCCTGCTGCAGCGCAACCGGGACTCCCTCGACAACGGGCTGCGGCTCGAGGCGGTGTTCGTGCGGCTCTTCACCAACGCCGTGGGCAACGGCCGCTGGTTCGACAACTACGTCTGCGGGCTGGTGCCCCCGACCGTCGGCCCGATCAACCCGGGGGGGTGCTGAGGATGGGGCCCACCGACACCGACCGCCGCCAGCTGCAGTTCACCGCGCTGGCCGCCGTCGTGGCCGTCCTGTTCGCCGGCGGCCTCTACCTCGTGCTCCAGCCGCCCGGCCGGCTGGTCACGGCCTACTTCACCTCGGCGGCGGCCCTGTTCGAGGACAACTCCGTGCGGGTCCTCGGCGTGCCGGTCGGCACGATCACCGAGGTCGAGCCGCAGGGCACCCAGGTGCGGGTGGAGATGCGGATCACCGACAGCGCGCTCAAGCTGCCGGCCGACGTACGCGCCGTGGTGGTCTCGCCCAGCCTGGTCACCGGCCGCTACGTCCAGCTCACCCCCACCTGGTCGAGCGGACCCGAGCTGGCCGACGGGGCCGTCATCCCCCGCGAGCGCACCGCCGTCCCGCTCGGGGTGGACGACCTCACCCGTGCGGCCACCGACCTCGCGAACGCGCTGGGGCCCAACGGCGTGAACGCGAAGGGGGCGCTGTCCGACGTGCTCGACGTCGGGGCGGAGAACCTGGACGGCAACGGCCAGAAGGTCAACGACACGATCCGCAACCTCGGCGAGCTGTCCGGCACGCTGGCGAACTCGCGCGACGACCTCTTCGGCACCGTCACCGAGCTGCAGAAGTTCACCTCCATGCTCGCGGACAACGACGACCAGGTGCGGGAGTTCAACGGCAGGCTCGCGGACGTCTCGGGCTTCCTGGCCGACGAGCGCGGAGATCTCGGCACCGCCGTCTCGGAGCTGTCGATCGCCCTCGGCGAGGTGGCCGACTTCGTGCGCGACAACCGGGCTTCCCTGCAGTCCAACGTCGACAGGCTCACCGACGTGACGGCGGTGCTGGTCAAGCAGCAGAAGGCGCTCGCCGAGATCCTCGACATCGCCCCGGCGGGCCTGTCCAACCTCGCCAACACCTACAACGGCTCGTCCGGCACCCTCGACACCCGGGCCGACGTCAACGAGCTGTCGCTGCCGCCGATCGTGCTGGTCTGCCAGGCACTCAAGCGCGGCACGCCTGCCGACCTGCCGCAGGACCTCGCCGACACGTGCTCCCAACTGGAGCCCGTGCTGTCCGGGGCGGTGCCGCTGCCCAGCGCCGCGCAGGTGATCACCGCGCTGCAGTCCGGCCAGGCCCCACCGGTCCCGGGGCTGGCGCTGCCCACCGAACCGGCGCCCCGGTCGTCGGGAGGTGGCGGGTGATGCGCCGCACCGGCCTCCGGCTCGCCGCGCTCGCCACCGCGGTCGCGCTGCTCACCAGTGGCTGCGGGGTGCTCTCCGGCGGCCTGCGCGGCGTCGACCTGCCGGGAGGCGCAGCGCTCGGCTCCGACCCGTACCGGCTCACCATCGAGTTCTCCGACGTCGTCGACCTGGTACCGCAGTCGCTGGTGAAGGTCGACGACGTCCCGGTCGGCACCGTCACCGACATCACCGTCGGCCCCGCCTGGACGGCCATGGTGAGCGTGCTCGTCAACCGGGACGTCGCGCTGCCCGCCGATGCGCAGGCCCGAATCCGGACCACGAGCCTGCTCGGGGAGAAGTTCGTGGAGCTCGCCGCGCCGCAGGAGGCGCCCGGTTCGCCCACACCGCCGAGGATCGCCGACGGCGCCACCATCCCGCTCGCGCGCACCAGCCGGGCCGCGGAGGTGGAGGAGGTGCTCGGTGCACTGTCGCTGCTGCTCAACGGCGGTGGCATCGCGCAGATCCGCACGATCTCCAGCGAGCTCAACAAGGCGCTCACGGGCAACGAGCCGGAGATCCGCGCGCTGCTCGACGACCTGGACAACCTCGTCGGCGCACTGGACGACCGCAAGACCGAGATCACCCGTGCGCTCGACGAGATCAACCGGCTCTCGTCCACGCTGAGCGACCGTCGGGACCAGATCGAGACCGCGTTGGACGACCTCGCGCCCGGCCTCAAGGAGCTGGAGGCCCAGCGCGGGCAGCTCGTCGACATGCTGCAGGCCCTCGACCGGCTCTCCGGCGTGGCCACCGACGTGATCAACCGCAGCCGGGACGACGTGCTCGCCGACCTGAAGCTGCTGCAGCCCACCCTGGGCAAGCTGGCCGAGTCCGGTCCCGACCTGGTCAACTCGCTGGAGATCCTGCCGAGCTTCCCGTTCACCGACGGGTCGGTGGAGGGCTTCGCGGGGGACTACGTCAACCTCTACATCCGGGCCGACCTCGACCTCGGCCACATCCTGGCCAACCTCGCGCGGTCCAACCAGCCCTTCCCCGGCCCGGACGGCCCGATCCCCGGGCTGCCGCCCACGTCCGAGCTGCTCGGCCCCCTGCTGGGCCCCACCGGTCCCGCGCTCCCGCAGTTCCCCCTGCTCGGCGACGACGGTCCGCTGCCACTGCCGTTGCCGCTCCCCGGCCAGACCGGCCGGGCGCCGTCGACCGGGCCGACCACACCTCCGACCGAGACGCCGGAGCCGACCAGGGGCGGGGTCCTCGGCGGCCTGCTCGGAGGCGACGGATGATCACCCGGACGGTACGGCTCCAGCTGATCGCGTTCTTCCTGGTCACAGCACTCGGCGTGGGATACGCCGGGTTCCGCTACGCCGGGTTCGGCGACCTGTTCGGCACCACGACCTACCCCGTGCGGCTGCAGCTGGCCCAGTCCGGGGGCATCTTCACCGGCGCCGACGTCACCTACCGCGGCGTCTCCGTCGGCCGCGTCGGCCCGCTGACCCTGACCCCGGACGGCGTCGAGGCGCGCCTCGACATCGACCGCAGCGCCCCGCCCATCCCGGCCGACCTCGACGCCGCGGTGCACAACCTCTCCGCGATCGGCGAGCAGTACGTCGACCTGCAGCCCACCACGGACAAGGGCCCGGTGCTCGGCGCCGGATCGGTCATCCCGGTGTCCCGGACCAGCACCCCGGTACCCATCGAGGACCTCGTCGTGAGCCTCGACGACTTCGTCCGCTCGGTGCCGCTGGACTCCCTGCGCACCGTCGTCGACCAGCTCGGCACGGCCTTCGACGGCACCGCGCAGCCCCTGCAGAAGATCCTCGACACCACCAACGCGTTCACCTCCGACGCCGTCGACGCCCTGCCGCAGACGCTGGCGCTGATCCGCGACGGACGCACCGTCCTCACCACCCAGAACGACGTCGCCGGCTCGTTCCAGAGCTTCAGCCGCGACCTCGCACTGCTCGCCGACCAGCTGAAGACCTCGGACCCGGACCTGCGCCGGTTGCTCGTCACCGGCCCGGACGTGTCGAACGAGGTGGTCGGCCTGCTGCAGGAGAGCGGCCCGGGACTCTCGCAGCTGGTCGCCGACCTGCTCACGGTCTCGCGGGTGGCCGAACCGCGCCAGGACGCGCTGCGGCAGCTGCTGGTCACCTATCCCGGGGTGGCGTCGAACGGCTACAGCGCCCTGCCCGGTGACGGCACCGGCCACCTCGGTCTCGTGGTGAACGTCTTCGACCCGTATCCGTGCGCCCAGGGCTACGAGGGCACCCCACACCGCGCCGGGGGCGACGTCACGCCGCTCCCGCTCAACGAGGACGCCTACTGCGCGGAACCCCCCGGGAGCCCCATCAACGTCCGTGGCGCACAGAACGTGCCGCGCGCGGCCACCCCGCAAGCACCCGCCGACGCCCAGGTCGGGCCGACGGGGCCGCTGCCGGCCGGATCGGCGCCCGTCGACTCGACCCCGCCACTGAGCTCCCCGGCCCAGATCCTGCTCGGCTGACCCGTCCCCCGACGGCTGGAGGTTCCCGTGACCGTTCTCGACGACCCGCCCGCGACCCCGCCGCCGCCCACGGCGCGGCTCGTGACCCCGGTGCGGGCGCTCGCGCTGCTGGTGGCGGTGGCGGCGCTGGCCGCGGCGTTCTTCGGGGTGCGCTGGGCACTCGCGCTGGGCGACGACGGACTCGAGCTGGCCCGGGAGCGCGACGTCGTGCTCATCGACGCGCAGCAGGCCGCCATCAACCTCAACAGCCTCGACTTCACCCACGTCGACGCCGGCCTCGACCTGTGGGAGCAGACCTCCACCGGCCCGTTGCTCGACGAGTTCCGCGCCAACCGCGCCGAGTACAACAAGGTCGTCACCGACTCGAAGCGCGTCACCACGGCCACGGTCGCCGACGCCGCGGTGGCGGAGCTCGACGTCCGCGCCGGGACGGCCCGCGTGCTCGTCGGGGTGGACGTCAAGGTCGTCCCGCAGGGCCAGGACCCCGTGGTCACCCGCCAGCGCCTGCAGCTGGAGATGACCCGCACCGATGCGGGCTGGAAGGCGAGCAGGCTCGCCCCGGTCCGTGCCCCGGCGAGCTGAGAGCAGGAGACGTCACCATGCCCCCCCGTCCCCGAGTACCCAGGCCCCCCGTTGGCTCGATCCGCCGCCCCCGGGTGGCCGGCGTGGCCCCCGCCGGGAACCGCGCCACCACCGGTGCCGACCGCCCCGGCACGGACACCGCCGCAGCAGACCAGGCGCCGCGCACCGGGCGCGTCGCGCTCGGCCCGGGGAGCCGGCCACCGGCCGGGCAGGCCCCGGCCGGCGGTGACCGGGCTGCTGGTGCCCTGGCTCCTGGCGCGAACGCCGCCTCCCAGGACACGGTCGCCCTGGACACGGTCGGCCCGGACTCCGGCGCTGTGGATCCGGCCGCCGTCGACCACAAGGCGGCGGACAAGGCACCGGGCCGCACGGCGGTGATCATCCTCCGCCCGAAGCGCCGCCGGGACCGGGCCGCGGACAGCGTCGCGGAGGAGGCGCCGGAGCCCGACGCCCCCGCCGCCGGCCCGGGCGAGCCCGGCAGGCGCTCCCTCCGGGTGCCGCTGCTCGCCGTGGCACTCGTGGTGCTCACCGGCCTCGCGGTGTTCTTCGGACTCGCCGACGCGCGGCTGCGCCACACCCCCTCCGCGGCCAACACCGCGCTGGTGGACGTCGGCGCCACGGCCGAGGCCGCGGGGCAGCTCACCGACGCGCTGCAGACCATCTACTCCTACGACTTCGCCCGGCTCGACGAGAACGAGCGCGCCGCCCGCGCCGTGATCACGCCGGAGTTCGCCGACCAGTTCGACAAGCTGTTCGCCCAGGTCCGTGAGCTCGCGCCGCAGCAACAGGCCGTGGTGTCGGCCACGGTCACCGTGGCCGCAGTCAAGGAGATCACCGGCGACCGAGCGGTGCTGGTGGCGTTCATGGACCAGCAGGCCACCCGGGCCGCCCCGGGCGACGACGGCAAGGCCACGCAGCTCGCCGCGGCCGGACGGCTCACCGTCACCGGGGAGAAGATCGACGGCCGCTGGAAGATCGCCGCGGTGGAGAGCAGGTGATCCCGGGCTCCGGGGACCCCCGGGATCGTGGGTGGCCCGGGGCCCGGGCAACGAACCTCTCCGGGGCCCCGATCCGCTGCACTCGCACGACCGCACCGGCGGGCGGAGTCGCCGCCGTTTCGGCCTGAGCTTTCACCGTTGTATCGAACATGTGTTCGACCGTAACGGGCGGGTCCGACATTTCTCGGAGCGGGGTCGCGGCCCGGTGTCGGCCGGCGCCGTCCGTCGCGTACCCTGGATGACGGTTCCACCGAAGACCGCAGGTCTACGCCGCCGACGAGCGATCGGCGCCGGCGTACGAAGGTTCCGCGACAGCGGCCGGCCCGCGCAGGAGGACGAGGTCACCGCGAGGTGCGCTGCTGCGCGCCGTCCGCCACGCCCCGTGCGCTCCTGCGCCGGGGCGTTCGTCTTCTCCCGGGTCCGTCGACGGTGGGTCAGTCACGTGCACGACCACCCCGACAACCGAGAGGAGGCAAGGGATGGCCAGATCTGACAAGGTCACGGCGGTCGACGAGATCGCCGAGAGGTTCCGCGGCTCGTCCGCCTCGGTGGTCACCGAGTACCGCGGCCTCACCATGTCCCAGCTGACGACGCTGCGCCGCTCGCTGGGCGAGGGCGCCACCTACCGCGTCGCCAAGAACACCTTGGTGAAGCGAGCGGCTGAGAACGCCGGCGTCGAAGGCCTCGAGGAGCTGCTCGTCGGCCCCACGGCGATCACCTTCATCACCGGTGAGCCCGTCGACGCGGCCAAGGCGCTGCGCGACTTCGCCAAGGCCAACCAGGCCCTGGTGATCAAGGGCGGCTTCATGGACGGTCGCACGCTGACCGTCGCCGAGGTCAACCAGCTGGCCGACCTCGAGTCGCGTGAGGTCCTGCTGTCCAAGCTGGCCGGCGCGATGAAGGGCACCATGGCCAAGGCCGCAGGCCTGTTCGCCGCTCCGGCGTCGCAGGTGGCCCGCCTGGCGCAGGCCCTGGCCGACAAGCGCGCGGACGAGGGCGGTGCGGCTCCGGCAGGCGCCGACACCGACGCCGACACCACCGACGCCACCGAGGCTCCGGCTCCCGCCGAGAGCTGAGCACCACCCCACCTGCGTAGTTCCACCCCAAGAGAGGAAGCGCCATCATGGCGAAGCTGTCCACCGACGAGCTGCTCGACGCCTTCAAGGACCTCACCCTGATCGAGCTCTCGGAGTTCGTGAAGAAGTTCGAGGAGACCTTCGACGTCACCGCGGCCGCCCCGGTCGCCGTTGCGGCCGCCGCAGGCCCCGCCGCCGCCGCTGAGGCCCCCGAGGAGAAGGACGAGTTCAACGTCGTCCTCGAGGCTGCAGGCGACAAGAAGATCCAGGTCATCAAGGTCGTCCGCGAGCTCGTCTCGGGCCTGGGCCTCAAGGAGGCCAAGGACCTCGTCGAGTCGGCCCCGAAGCCGATCCTCGAGGGCGTGGCCAAGGACGCGGCCGACGCCGCGAAGACCAAGCTCGAGGAGGCCGGCGCCAAGGTCAGCCTGAGCTGATCACCGCGCACCGGTAGCACCACGCCGAGGGGCGGCACCCGATCCGGGTGCCGCCCCTCGCGCATGTCCGGGTCATCGCGAGGCGGCCAGCGCGGCGAGCACCTCGGCGTCGGAGGTCTGGTCGAAGTCGCGGTACCAGCAGCTCACCGCGCCGAGCACGGACGGCGCGGTGACCAGCACCACCTCGTCGGCCGCGCCGTCCGCCCGTAGCGCGGCCGCGGTCCCCGCCCGGCCCACCGGCACGGCCAGCACCACGAGCCGCGGCCCGGCACCGCGCAGCCGGGCGAGCGCCGCCCGCGCGGTCACCCCCGTGGCCAGGCCGTCGTCGACGAGCACCACGTCACGACCCGCGACGGGCACCGCCGCGGCCACCTCCCGGTAGCGCCGCAGCTGCCGGCCCGCCTCCGCCTGCTGGTGGGCGGCCTCCCCGGCCAGCTCCGCCGTGCTCGACCGGGCTCGGCGCAGCGCCGCCACGTCCCATCCGACGGGCCCCTCCGCAGTCACGGCACCGACGCCCCACTCCGGCCGTCCCGGCGCCCCGATCTTGCGCGCCACGGCCACGTCGAGCGGAGCGCCGAGAGTCGCGGCCACCATGGCGGCCACCGGCACCCCGCCCCGGGCCAGGCCGAGCACGACGAGGTCGGTCCACGTCCGCCCGCCCAACTGCGCGCCGAGCCGCTCCCCGGCCTCGGCGCGGTCGGCGAACACCCGCCGACGCCTCCCCACAGCCATGCGTCCCGGGTACCCGCCACCCCGGCGGCAGCGACATGGACACATGTGGCTGCTCGGACGGGCCCCCGCACCGCGATATGTGTCCATGTCGCGCAGCTCGGGTTCGCTGCCGGCCGGTGATCGGTTCGAGACTCGGTCTTTGGCCCTTTGCGGGGCGGATCCCCGGGTCTCGCAGCGATCACCGGGGCCCCGGGAACTGGGCGACTCGCGCACCCGAACCGGGCGACTCGCGGGTGCGCGAGTCGCCCAGTTC
>NZ_JAAXKY010000185.1 GCF_012911925.1 Pseudonocardia xinjiangensis
AGTCGCCCGTTCCGCGTGCGCGAGTCGCCCGCCCCGTCCCCGCGAGTCGCCCGTTTTGGATGCGCGAGTCGCCCGTTTCGCGTGCGCGAGTCGCGCACGAAGCGAGGCGACCTACGGCCTCGCCTCGAGGATGAGGTTGAACGGTGTCTCGGCAGCGCGCCGGATCCGGGTGAACCCGGCATCACGAAGGATCTCGGCAAGCCGCGCCTCGCCCGCCTGCGCACCGAGTGCCGTGCGCGGTTCCTCCGTCATCGAGTGGGCGACGCAGATGACGGCGGACGCCCCGTAGTACAGGCGACCGACGGGGTTGAGGTTGTCCTCGACCCGGTCGTTGGCAAACGGCTCGACGAGCAGGAAGGTCCCGTCAGGCTTGAGCGACTCGCGGATATGCGTCGCCGCGCCCAGCGGATCGGGCATGTCGTGCAGCGCGTCGAAGACAGCGACGAGGTCGTAGTCGGTGCCGGGAAAGTCGGCGGCGGTGGCCACGTCGAACGTCGCCCGGCCGCCCTGGCCCGCGTCGGCCATGTGCCGGCGCGCCTGCTCGATCGACGGGGGGTGGTAGTCGAAACCCGTGATCTCCGATCTGGGGTACGACTCGGCGAGCAGCAACGTCGACGCACCGTGCCCGCACCCGACGTCGGCGACCTTCGCGCCGGCCCGAAGCTTCTCGTCGACCCCGTCGAGCGCGGGAATCCACGAGGACACCAGGTTGGCGACGTAGCCGGGCCGGAAGAATCTCTCGGTCCCCTCGAACAGCGCCGGGTCGTGGTCGTGCCACGCGAAGCCGCCGTTCGTCCGCATCGCTTCGGTGATCCGTTCGATGTTCTTGGCGACCGCGACCGGGATGAGGAACGCCGCTGCGATCTGCATCCCGTCCGGTGATGCCAGCGCGAACGCCTGCTCCTCGGTGAGCGAGAACCGTCCGGTGGCGGGGTCGTAGGTGACGTAGCCGCCCGCGGCCTGTCCCTGGAGCCACTCGCGCATGTACCGCTCGCCGACGCCGGCCTCGGCGGCGACCTCGGCAGGAGTGCCCGGCATCACGGCGAGAAGCGACCGGTACAGACCCAGCCGGTCGCCGATCACGGCGCTGAGGGCCTGGTAGCTCCCACCGACATCGGTGACGAAGGTCCCGAGCAGCTCGTTCAGCTTGTCCTCGTCGACAGCCATGGCCGCACCCTTCCTGTCAGTGAACACCGCCTGACCGGGTTCTGTGCACGCGTCCATTGCCGGAAAACGCGCCTGCTCCTGTCAAGTCCCCGGCGAAACCCCCTGGGAGATTCGGCCATCCGGAGGAGCCCGGAGCGGCAGGTACCAGCCACGGGGCGACTCGCGCACGGAATCCGGGCGACTCGCGGGGTGGAAACGGGCGACTCGCGGGGTGGAAACGGGCGACTCGCGGGGTGGGAACGGGCGACTCGCGGGGGTGGCTCACCGCACGGGCGCGGCCGCGGGGCCCCGCGCCCGTGCGGGAGGTCTCAGCTGTACGAGTGGGCGGCGTCGGGGTACTCCCCGCCGCGCACGTCGTCACTGAACCGCCGGGCGGCGTCCAGCAGGACTCCGCCCAGGTCGGCGTACTGCTTGACGAACCGGGGCTTGCGTCCGCGGTTCATCCCGGCCATGTCCGACCAGACGAGGACCTGGGCGTCGGTGTCCGGGCCGGCCCCGATGCCGATCGTCGGGATCACCAGCTCGGCCGTCACGCGCTTCGCGACGTCCGCGGGCACCATCTCGAGCACCACGGAGAACGCGCCGGCCGCCTGCAGTGCCAGTGCGTCCTCGACCAGCCGCTCGCCCGCGTCCCCGCGGCCCTGGATCCGGAACCCGCCCAGCGCGTGCTCGCTCTGCGGCGTGAACCCGAGGTGGGCCATCACCGGGATCCCGGCGCCGGCGAGCGCCTCGACCTGCGGGGCGAACCGCGCCCCGCCCTCGAGCTTGACGGCGTGCGCCCCGCCCTCCTTCATGAAGCGGAAGGAGGTGGTCAGGGCCTGTTCCGGGCCGATCTGGTAGCTGCCGAACGGCAGGTCGGCCACCACGAGTGCGGACGTCGTGCCCCGCACCACGGCCCGCACCAGCGGCAGCAGCTCGTCGACCGTCACGGGCAATGTGTTGTCGTAGCCGTAGACGTTGTTGGCGGCCGAGTCACCGACGAGCAGTACCGGGATGCCGGCCTCGTCGAAGATCTCGGCGGAGTACATGTCGTAGGCGGTGAGCATCGGCCAGCGCTCGCCGCGCTCCTTGAGCTCGCGCAGGTGGTGGATCCGGGTGCGCTTGGGCCTGCCCGGTCCGGCTGCGGTCGGTCCCGAGCGGTACGGAGGTTGAACCTCGGCCGACGGGGTGGGGGGTTGCTCAGAGGCGAAATGCTGAGACATCGTTGTCCGTCCTCCCTCGAGGCCCGTTGCGGGTCCCCGGGTCGTCAGGTGCTGACGGGAGAAGCCTGACACCGCGCAGCGTCGCAGCAGCACGTCTGGGACGGAGTTCACACGGGTGTGCTGCGAGGTCGGGTGAGGTGTCGGGCGGCAGGAGATGCGCGACGGCGCCGCGCTGGCATGCTGTCGCGGTGCCAGCCCGCATGAGATCGACCACATTGGTCGCCGCCCTGTGCTCCGCCGGTCTGCTTCTGGTGGCGTGCTCCCAGTCGACGACCGGTGCAACCGGTCGGGGCGGCCCCGACCCGACGCAGCTGTCCCGCTTCTACGAGCAGAAACTCTCCTGGGGGCCATGCGCCGACTTCGCGACGTCCGAGTCGGACCGGCCGACGTTCTCGGACCCGAAGTTCGACTGCGCCCGTCTCGAGGTGCCGCTCGACTACGCCGCTCCGGACGGTCCGACCGCGCAGCTCGCGATCCTGCGCCAGCGGGCGACCGGGCAGCGGATCGGCTCGTTGCTGGTCAACCCCGGTGGCCCCGGTTCGTCGGGGGCGAGCGCCGCTGCGTCGCTGTCGGGGCGGATCGGGCAGGGCCAGCTGAGCCAGCGCTTCGACCTGGTCGGGTTCGACCCGCGGGGCGTCGGGGCGAGCACGCCGACGATCGACTGCCTGGACGACGCCGAATGGGAGGCCGAACGCGCCGACCTGGACGTCGACCCGTCACCTGCGGGCGTGGAGCAGACCGAGTCGGAGAACCGGCAGTACGCGCAGCGGTGTGCCCAACGTTCCGGGGGAGACCCGGTGCTGGCGAACGTGGGCACCCGCGACGTCGTCCGGGACGTCGACATCCTCCGTGCGGCGCTCGGTGACCAGAAGCTGAGCTACCTCGGGTACTCCTACGGCACGCGCATCGGCTCGGCGTACGCCGAGGCGTTCCCGCAGAACGTCCGGGCGCTGGTGCTCGACGGTGCCCTGGACCCGACCCAGACCACTGCTGACCGCACCGTGAAGCAGAACGCGGGCTTCCAGCAGGCCTTCGACGCCTACGCGGCCGACTGCGCGAAGCGACCGGACTGCCCGCTCGGCACCGACCCCGCCAAGGCCACAGCGGCCTTCCAGGCGCTCACCCGGCCGCTGATCGACGCCCCCGTGCGGGCCGAGAACGGCACCCGCACCCTGTCCTATCCGGACGCGGTGACGGGCACGATCCAGGCGCTCTACCTGTCGCAGCTGTGGCCGGCGCTGTCCCGTGGGCTGTCGCTGCTCGCATCCGGTGACGGCACGATCCTGTTGCGGCTGGCCGACCTCTACAACGGTCGCGGCGCGGACGGCCACTACGGCAACGACATCGAGGCGTTCGTCGTCATCAGCTGCGTGGACGAGGAGCGGATCACCGACCGCGCCCAGCAGGCCGACCTGATCCGGCGCGCCAACGAGGCCGCCCCGTTCCGGGACGACGGCCGCGGCGTGGTGGCGGCGCTCGACCCGTGCGCGTTCTGGCCCGTCCCGCCGACGAGCCAGCCGCACGTCCCGCAGGTGCAGGGTTTGCCGCCGACGCTCATCATCTCCACGACGGGGGACCCGGCCACTCCGTACCAGGCGGGTGTGGACCTGGCGAAGGCGTTGAACGGGAGCCTGCTCACCTACGAGGGCACGCAGCACACGGTGGCCCTGCAGGGTGTGCCCTGCGTCGACGACGCCGTCACGAAGTACCTGATCGACGGCACGCTGCCCCCGCCCGGCACGGTCTGCCGCGCGAGCTGATCACGGGGCGCGGCCGACCGCGGGCGGAACGGTGATTGACAACCCCCCACGACTGACAATCACCGATCCGCCGCACCGATACCCCATTCGTGCGAACGGCGCAGACAGAACGTCACAGTCCCCGTCATCTCGCCGTCCCTACGCTGTCCTTCCGTAGGTGTCCGACGCGATCAGTGTCCGGTCGGCTACTGGCGGTAGCATTTCGCGCAGGACGTGCCGGGGGAGAAGCATGGCGTTGGAGTTCCGCGTGCTCGGAACGCTCGAAGTCACGAGCGACGGGGGCAGGGTGAGCCTGCCGAGCACCCGGCATCAACGGGTGGTCGCGGCGTTGCTGCTGGCGCCCAACTCGGTGGTGCCGGTCTCGAAGCTGGTCGAGGCGGTCTGGGACGACGAGCCGCCGGCAACCGCCGTCAAGCAGGTGCAGAACTGCGTGTCGGTGCTCCGGGAGCGCCTGGGCGGCGGGAGCCGGGTCATCGTCACCGACGGGCCCGGCTACCGGATCGTCGTCACCGAGGACCAGCTGGATCTGATGCGGTTCCACCGCGGGCTGTCGGAGGCGCGCCGTCTCGCCGCGGAGGGCAGGCTCGCGGACGCGGTGCGGGAGGCGCGTGCGGGGCTGGGGCTGTGGCGCGGCTCCGTGCTCGACGGCATCCACATCTCCGTGCTCACCAACAGGGTCACCCTGCTGAACGAGCAGCGGCTCGGTGCAGTCGAGCAGTGCGTCGACTGGCAGCTCGAGCTGGGGGAGCACCGCGAGGTCGCCGCCGAGCTGATGGAGCTGGTCGCCGAGCACCCGCTGCGCGAGAAGCTGCACGCGCAGCTGATGCTCGCGCTGAACCGGTGCGGACGGCAGGCCGACGCGCTGCAGGTCTTCCACGAGCTGCGCATCCGGCTCGTCGAGGAGCTCGGCATCGATCCCGGCCGCGACGTGCTCCAGCTCCACGAACGCATCCTCGCCGGTGAGCCACGGCCACCCCGGGCGGCGCCCGGTCCACCGGCCGCCGAGGCAGGGCACGACCCGGTGGACGCCGCGCCGGCGCCCGTCGCCGCCGTTCGTGACGACCGGCTCGACAGGGCGGTCCGCGAGCTGGCGTCGGCGATCTCCCGGCAGTGGACGGTCGAGGTCGAGATGCGATCGCTGAACCGGCCCGAACCGGTCCCGCTCCGATGGTCGAGCACCGGACGGCAGGTGGCCGCGGTGGCCTCCGCCGTGCTGGGTGCCGGAGCGGACGGCGACCGGCCCGACTGCCTGGGTCTGAGCGGTGGTCTCGATGACGTGGTCGAGCAGTTCCGCAAGCTCCCCACCCGTCAGCTGGTGGTGCTGGGAGAGCCCGGGGCCGGCAAGTCCGTGCTGGCGATCCTGCTCACCCTCGGGCTGCTCGCCGAGCTCCGGCCCGATGACCCGATCCCGGTGCTGCTGCCGTTGGCCTCGTGGAACCCCCACGAGGAGCACCTGCACGCGTGGCTGGCCCGCAGGCTCGTCGAGGAGTACCCCGCACTGGCCAACAGGTCCGCCTACGGTCCGGACGCCGCAACCCGGCTGGTTCTCGAGGGCCGGGTCGTCCCCGTGCTCGACGGCCTCGACGAGACGCCACCGGCGTTGCACGCCGCGGCGATCGACGCCCTCGACCGGGCGGTGGCGGGTGGCCGCCCGGTCGTGGTGACCTGCCGAAGCACCGACTACGAGCTCGCGGTGAACCAGGCGGGCTCGATGCTGGCCAGAGCCGCCGTCGTCGAGATCGAACCGGTCGGGGTCGACGATGCCATCGCCTTCCTCACCGCACGCAGGCGGCTCGGCGAGACGCGCTGGCAGCCCGTCGTGGATCACCTGCGCCGCCACCCGGCCGGGGTGCTGGCGCAGGCACTCGGTACCCCGTTGATGGTCGACCTGGCCAGGACCGCCTACGCCCATCCCGCCTCGGACCCTGCTGATCTCTGCGACACCACCCGCTTCCCCGACCGGGGCACGGTCGAGCGCCACCTCCTCGACGCCTACCTGCCCGCCGTCTACCGGCAGGCGCCGGCACCGCCCGGCCAGGACGACCGGCCGGCGTCCGCACGCAGCTACGACCCGGTCAGGGCCGAGCGGTGGCTCACCTTCCTCGCCCGGCACGCGCATCGGCTGCCGGCCGGGGACCTGGCCTGGTGGCAGCTCGACAAGGCGGTTCCCCGGCCGGTAAGCAGCCTCTACCTCAGCCTTCCCGCCGCTGTGCTGTTCGCCGCGGCCGGCTGGCTCGCCGGCGGCCCGGTGATCGGGCTGATCTACGGTCTCGCGTTCGCCGGGGCAGGGTCCCTGGCACACGCGGTCGGACGCCGACCCGGGCCCCAGCGCGTCGAGTTCCGGATCCGGGGCACGACGGGGAGATTCCTGAGCAGGTTCGCGATCGGTGTCGTGATGGCGGTCAGCCTGGGACTCGGCTGGTCGCTGTCGGTCGGATTCGTCCTCCTGCTCGCGGTGGTCTTCGGTCTCGCCGTGGGAGTCCACGTCTGGCTGGACACCCCGGTCGACGCGAGGCGCGTGTCCAGCCCTGCCAGCGTGCTGAGGAACGACCGGGTCGCGGCCCTGTGGTTCTCCCTGTCGTTGACGGTGTCGCTCGGCCTGTTCTACGGGATGGCCTACGCCTTCACCCGTGAGGTCCGGTTCATCGACGTGCTGGGCGGTCGCTTCGACTTCGCACTGGTGCTCGCCGGCGGCCTGGCCGCGGCGCTGCTCGGCCGTTTCCTGATGGGGAACACGGGAAGCGTGGCCTACGGGCTCGCCGGTGCGGTGGTCGGTGGTCTGGTCTTCCCGCGCGCGCCGAACCCGTCCAGCGCTGTCGCGGTCGGCATCATGTTCGGGCTCGCGGTCGGTCTCGCGACGGGCCTGTCCCGGGCGTGGGGGTATTCGGTCCTCACCCGCCTGTGGCTTGCGGTCCGGGGCCACACCCCGTTCCGGCTCCTGCGTTTCCTCGACGACGCCCACCGCCGTGGGGTGCTGCGACAGGTGGGAGCCGTCTACCAGTTCCGCCACCTCCGGCTGGAGGAACGTCTCTCCGACAGGGCGACCCAGGAAGCGGGGTCGAGCGCCCGGCGGAGGGCGGGCCTGCGGAAAGGCGCGCAACCTTCCGTGCCGAAGGGTGATCGTTCCCCCGATGTCGCAGCGACTGACCAGCGAGGAAACATGTCTGTAACGCGACCTTCCTAGGCTCGGCGCCCATGGACCGCCAGCAGGAGTTCGTGCTCCGCACACTCGAGGAACGCGACATCCGCTTCGTCCGCCTCTGGTTCACCGACGTGCTCGGTTATCTCAAGTCGGTGGCCGTCGCCCCGGCGGAGCTGGAGGGCGCCTTCGCGGAAGGCATCGGCTTCGACGGGTCCGCGATCGAGGGCTTCGCGCGGGTGTACGAGTCGGACATGGTCGCCCGGCCGGACCCGTCCACCTTCCAGGTGCTGCCGTGGGAGAGCCAGACCGGCGAGCACTACTCGGCCCGGATGTTCTGCGACATCGCCATGCCCGACGGCTCGCCGTCGTGGGCCGACCCGCGGCACGTGCTCCGGCGCGCACTCAGCAAGGCGGGCGAGGCCGGCTTCACCTGCTACGTCCACCCCGAGATCGAGTTCTACCTGCTGCGCGACCTGCCCGACGACGGCTCGGCGCCCACGCCTGCCGACAACGGTGGCTACTTCGACCAGGCCAGCCACGACGTCGCCCCGCACTTCCGGCGCAACGCGATCGAGACGCTCGAGTCGATGGGCATCTCCGTGGAGTTCAGCCACCACGAGGGTGGGCCCGGCCAGCAGGAGATCGATCTCCGCTACGCCGACGCGCTCACGATGGCCGACAACATCATGACGTTCCGCTACGTCGTGAAGGAGGTCGCGATCATGCAGGGCGTGAAGGCCTCCTTCATGCCGAAGCCCTTCTCCGCGCACGCCGGTTCGGCCATGCACACGCACTTCTCGCTGTTCGAGGGCGACCGCAACGCCTTCCACGACCCGAACAACCCCTTCGAGCTCTCCGAGACGGGCAAGGCGTTCGTGGCGGGCGTGCTGCGCCACGCGCGGGAGATGAGCGCGGTCACGAACCAGTGGGTCAACTCCTACAAGCGCCTGATCACCGGCGGCGAGGCGCCCACCGCGGTGTCGTGGGGCCACGCGAACCGCTCGGCGCTGGTGCGGGTGCCGATGTACTCGCCGGGCAAGTCGTCCACCCGGCGGGTGGAGATCCGCACCCTCGACAGCGCCTGCAACCCCTACCTCGCCTTCGCCGTGATCCTCGGTGCCGGGCTCACGGGAGTGCAGAAGGGCTACGAGCTGCCCTCGCCCACCGAGGACGACGTCTGGTCGCTCACCGAGACCGAGCGCCGGGCGATGGGCTACGAGTCGCTGCCCCAGAACCTCACGGAGGCGCTCGGGGCCATGGAGCACTCCGAGCTCGTGGCGGAGATCCTCGGCGAGCACGTGTTCGACTTCTTCCTGCGCAACAAGCGGGCGGAGTGGGACGGCTACCGGCGCCAGGTCACCCCCTACGAGCTCGCCACGTACCTGCCCGTTCTCTGACCCGCGACCGCGGCCGCGGCAAACCGGTCGCGACACCGGGCGGTGGCGCGGCAGGGTCTGCGCGCATGGAGATCGTTCTGCACGACGACGTCGAGACGTTCGCCCGGCTCGCCCGGCCGTTGCTCGCCGCCGACCCGGTCCGGCACACCGTCGAGCTCACCGTGCTCGACGGGCTGTGCCGGGGCGGCGGGCGCGCGGCAGCCCTGCTGACCGTGCACGAGGCCGGGGAGGTCGCGGGAGCCGCGTTGCAGACCCCCGGCCGCCCCGTCCTCGTCTCCGCCGTCCCGCCGGTGCATGCGGCGGCCGTCGAGGAAGCGCTCGCCGCCGCCGGCCCGGCCCTCGGTGCGGCGGGCCCGATCACCGAGGCCGAGGCGTTCGCCGCCGCGCACGCCACCCGCACCGGGGCCTGCGCACATGCCGAGCAGCGCACCCGGCTGTTCGTCCTGGACGAGCTCGTGGCACCGGTCGGGGTCCCGGGCGGTCCACGACGGGCCGACGAGCGTGACGTCGATCTGCTCGCCCGGTGGCGCCGGGCGTTCGCCGAGGACGACCGGGGCGCCTGGACGTCCCCGGAGACGCCCCGGGAGATCGTGCTCGGCTCGCTCCGCCTGGCCACGGGCGAGCTGCTGTGGGAGGTCGACGGCGCGCCGGTCGCGCAGGCCGCGGCGCGGCCGGTGGTGGCCGGGATGTCGCGGATCGGGCCGGTCTACACCCCGCCGGAGCACCGCAGGCACGGATACGCCGCGGCGGTGACGGCGGCCGCGTCCCGGTGGGCGCTCGACCAGGGCGCGCAGCGGGTGCTCCTGTTCACCGACCTCGCCAACCCGATCACCAACCGGCTCTACCCCCGCATCGGCTACCGCCCGCTCCACGACACCGTGGAGCTGCGCTTCGCCGCGTGACGTGCGGGGTTGCGTCGCCGCCCGCGATCGGACCGCATCTGGTCCCCACAGGTGGTGCCCGCTGCGGCAGGATCGTTCTCCGTGACGCGTACCGGTACCTCCCTCGCCCGCCTCGGGCTCACCGAGCCGTGGGCCGAGGCGACGCTCGGGGAGCTCGGCTGGTGGGTCGGGGACAAGCCGGCCGACGGCGCGGCGGAGATCATGTGGGCGCTGGCCCGCAGCCCCGACCCCGACCTGGCGCTGCGCACCGTCGAGCGGCTCGTCCAGTCCGCGTCCGACCGGAGCGCGCTCGACGCCGCGCTGCGCTCCGACGCCGGTCTGCGCGGGCGGCTGCTCGCGCTGCTCGGCAGCTCCACCGCGCTGGGCGACCACCTGGTCACCCATCCCGACCGGTGGCATCGGCTGGCGAGCGACGCTCCCGATGGCGGCGACCCGTGCGCCGCGCTGCTCAGCGCGGTGGGGGCCGACCCGGCCGCGCCGCCCGCCGGCGCCCCGGGTGGGTCGGCCGCGACCCTCTCGGGGGCCGAGGCGATCAGCGCCCTGCGCACCGCCTACCGCGACGAGCTGCTCGTGCTGGCGGCCGCCGACCTCGGCGCCGTGGGGGAACCCGAGCTGCCGGTCCTCCCCGTGGAGGACGTCGCCGCGCAGCTCGCCGACCTCGCCGCGGCGGCGCTGCAGGCGGCGCTGGCCGTCGCCGTCGGGGAGGCGGGCGACGCCGCGTCGGGCGAGCAGGCCGGCCGGTTGGCCATCATCGCGATGGGCAAGACCGGTGGCCACGAGCTGAACTACGTGAGCGACGTCGACGTGGTGTTCGTCGCTGAGCCCGCCGACCAGGCGACCACGCGCCTCGCGAGCCGCGTCATACGGATCGCCGGGGAGGCGTGCTTCCAGGTCGACGCGAACCTGCGTCCCGAGGGTCGCCAGGGCGCACTGGTGAGGACGCTCGACGGGCACGTGTCCTACTACAAGCGCTGGGCGAAGACCTGGGAGTTCCAGGCGTTGCTCAAGGCCCGGCCCGTGGCGGGCGACCCCGAGCTGGGCGCCGCCTACGCCGAGGCGGTGGCTCCGATGGTGTGGAACGCCGTCGCCCGCGACGACTTCGTCGCCGATGTGCAGGCCATGCGCCGTCGCGTCGAGGAGCACATCCGGCCCGACCACGCCGAACGCGAGATCAAGCTCGGTCCCGGCGGCCTGCGCGACGTCGAGTTCGCCGTGCAGCTGCTCCAGCTCGTGCACGGCCGCACCGACGAGTCGCTCCGCTCACCCTCCACGCTGGACGCACTGGCCGCGCTCGCCGACGGCGGGTACGTCGGCCGGGAGGACGGTGCCAACCTGGCGGCGTCCTACCGGTTCCTGCGCCTGCTGGAGCACCGGCTGCAGCTGCAGCGCATGCGGCGCACCCACCTCCTCCCGGCCTCGGACGACACCGACGCCCAGCGGTGGCTGGCCCGCGCCGCGCGGCTGCGTCCGGACGGGCGCCGCGACGTCGTCGGCGTCCTCGTCGCGGAGTGGATGCGCAACGTGCGGCGGGTCCGCAGGCTGCACGAGAAGCTGTTCTACCGGCCGCTGCTGTCGGCCGTGTCCCGGATGTCCGCCGACACCGCGCGGCTGTCGGAGGCCGCGGCCGCGGCCCGGCTCGGCGCGCTCGGCTGGGCGTCCCCGGAGGGCGCGCTCGGGCACCTGCGGGCGCTGACCTCCGGCGTGTCCCGGGCCGCCTCCATCCAGCAGACGCTGCTCCCGGTGCTGCTCGACGAGCTCGCCCGCAGCCCCGACCCGGACCGCGGGCTGCTCGCCTACCGCCGCGTGTCCGAGGCGCTCGCCACCACGCCGTGGTACCTGCGGCTGCTGCGTGACGAGGGGCAGGTCGCGCAGCGGCTGATGCGGTTGCTCGGCACGTCGGCGCTGATCCCGGACCTGCTGGTCCGCGCCCCGGAGGTGCTGCGGCTGCTCGCCGCTCCCACCGCGGGGCAGGCCGACGAGCTGGCCCGCGACCCGGCCGAGGTGGCCGCGTCCCTGCGCGCCACCGTCGCCCGTCAGAAGGACCCGGACGGCGCCGCGGCCACCGCCCGCTCGATGCGCAGGCACGAGCTGCTGCGCGTGGCGTGCGCCGACCTGCTCGGCGTGCTGCCGGCCGTGGAGGTGTGCGCGGCGCTCAGCTCGGTGTGGGCCGCCGTGCTGCAGGCCACCCTGGACTCGGTGGAACGCGCGATCAGCGAGGGTCCCGCACCCGCACGCATCGCCGTGATCGGGATGGGCCGCCTCGGCGGCATGGAGCTCGGCTACAGCAGCGACGCCGACGTGATGTTCGTCTGCGAGGCCGTCGACGGCGCCTCGGACCACGACGCCGTGCGCTACGCCACCACCGTTGCGGAGACCGTCCGCAGGCGCCTGGCCTCGCCGAGCCCCGACCCGGCGCTCGTCGTCGACGCGGACCTGCGCCCGGAGGGCCGCTCCGGGGCGCTCGTCCGGACGCTCGGGTCCTACCGCGAGTACTACTCCCGCTGGTCGCACGCCTGGGAGGCGCAGGCCCTGCTCCGGGCCAGCGCCGTCGCGGGCGACGCGGACCTCGGCAGGCGGTTCCTCGAGATGGTGGACCCGATCCGCTATCCCGCCGACGGCATCGACGCGGCCACCGTCACCGAGATCCGCCGGATCAAGGCGCGTGTGGACGCCGAACGGCTGCCGCGCGGGGCGGACCGCACCACCCACACCAAGCTCGGCCTCGGCGGTCTCGCCGACGTCGAGTGGACCGTGCAGCTGCTGCAGCTGCAGCACGCGGGCGACATCCCGGAGCTGCGGACCACCTCCACCCTGGAGGGCCTGCAGGAGGCGAGCGAGGCCGGGCTGCTCACCGCGGAGGACGCCGCGGAGCTCACCGCGGGCTGGACGATGGCGACGCGGGCGCGCAACGCCGTCATGCTGGTGAAGGGCAAGCCCGGCGACCAGCTGCCGCGGTCGGGCCGGGAGCTCGCCGCCGTCGCCGTCGCCATGGGCTACCCGCCCGACGGCGACCCCGGCGTCTTCCTCGACGACTACCGGCGCACCGGCCGGCGCACCCGCGCCGTCGTCGAGCGCGTGTTCTACGGCTGGTAGCCGCTGCGAAAGTCCCGTGCTCCGACGTCCACGGGCGGGCTAGCGTGCCGGCCATGCCTCCGTCGAGACCCTCCTCGCCTTCGCACTGGCCGGGATCGTGCTGGTGATCATCCCCGGCCCGAGCGTGCTGTTCATCGTCGGGCGGGCGCTCGCCCACGGCCGTCGCGCCGCCGTCACCAGCGTCGCGGGCCGCAAGGACTGATCCCCGCCCCCAACCC
>NZ_JAAXKY010000186.1 GCF_012911925.1 Pseudonocardia xinjiangensis
GCGGCTGGTCCGCGACGGACTGTCCAACCCCGAGATCGCTGCCCGGTTGTTCATCAGTCCCCGCACCGTCGAGTACCACCTCCACAAGATCTTCGGCAAACTCAACATCACCTCACGCCGACAGCTCCGCTGAGCGCTGCGAGCAGGCCGACCGCACTCCTCACTCCTCCAGCGAGCGTCCCTGGGTCTCCGGGCCGAACCCCACGGCGACGGCCATGATCACGTACATCGCGCCGACCAGGACGAACAGACCGACCGTGCCGGCGGCGTCGACGATCACCCCCGCCAGCAGCGGCACGAGCGAGGCGGACAGGAGGAGCACGGTCACCATGGCGCCCGTGCCGAACGCCCGGATCCTGGTCGGGTAGAGCTCCGTCGCCCAGATGAAGGTCGTGGTGTTGAGCAGGATGAACATCAGCTGCAGCAGGCCGCCGAACACGAGCACCATTGGCGATGTCGCGAACACGATCGCGACGACGACCGCAACGGCCGAGCCGTATCCGAGCACCACCCGGCGCTTGAACCAGTAGCCGAAGATGCTGGCCAGCACCGCGCCCACCAACCCGCCGACGTTGATGATCATGGTGTAGACGAGCGAGGTGGACACGTCCAGGCCCCGCGAGACCAGCACGGTCGGCATGAACACCGTGACGGTCACCTGAGCGCCGAAGGTCATCGCGGCCACCACCCAGATCACCACCGTGTTGCGGGCCAGCCGGCCCTGGAACACCTCCTTGAGCCGCACCCGCTGCCGAGGTAGCCGCGCGCCCTCCACCGCGTCGATGTAGCGGGTGGTCGGCATGCCAGGTAGCGGGCGCAGCCGGTTCGCGGCCAGCCGGGTCAGCACCTTGTTGGCCTCGTCGACCTGGCCGTCGACCAGCAGAAAGCGCGGCGACTCCGGCAGGAACCAGCGGTAGGCGAGCACCAGAAGCGCGGGGACCGCCAGTACGCCGAGCAGCCAGCGCCAGGCCACGGTGGGTCCGCCGAGGGTCTCCTGCAGCGGGCCGAGCATGAGGGCACCCAGTGCGGAGGAGGCGAAGATTCCGAGACCGCCGCCCGCGACGTTCACCGTGGCCACGGCGGCGCCCCGGAACTTGGTGGGCATCAGTTCCGCGACCAGGGTGATTCCGGTGCTCAGCTCACCGCCGAGCCCGATCCCCACGACGAACCGGGCGACCAGCAACCAGACGAAGTTCGGGGAGAACGCCGCGGCCAGCGCGCCCACGGTGTACAGCGCGAGGGTGTACATCATGGTGATGCGCCGCCCGTAGCGGTCGCCGGTGACACCGGCGATCAGCGACCCGATCGCCATACCGGCAAACGTCACCGTGGTCAGCAGCCCCACCTGGGCGTTGGACAGCGACCACTGGGAGGCGATCAGGGGCGCGGCCAGTCCGACGTCGTACTCCTCGATCGCATTGACCAGGGTGCCGACCGCGACCAGCACCAGGATGAGCACGTGCGCCCGCCGGAACGGGATGCGGTCCAGTGCTGAGGCGAGCTCGTGGCCTGCGCGGTCCCGGAGGTGTTGGAGATGGTCCGACGACGCCGAGTTCGTCATGTTGCTCCAGATGGGCGAGTACGTTTCCCGGGACCGGCACGGCGTCGTGCGGCCGCCCCGCCGTCCCGATCGTGACGTCGCTCTGCTCGTCGAGCACGGCGCGACGTCGACCGGCGCCGCTGAAGGCCGGTCAGTTCTTCGCCCTGATACAGGCGTGGTCGGCCGCGACGCCAGGTCCGCTACGGCGCCGACCTGCCGGCGCCCCGGACACTCTGTCACAACGGCGCCGCCGACGGCCGCTGCCGGCGAACCGTCCTACGCGGCACCGGCTGCGGGCGCGATCGTGCTGATGCCCTCTGGCTACGCGGTTCGTCCACGGCGTACGGACCGAGCGTGAGCGTCGTCCCGCCCTCGGTGGCGCGAGCGACCAGCGGGCGAACCGGCGCTGCTACGAGCCGGTGGGAGGTCCGCGTCGGGGCTTTCGGCGTAGTACGCGCGGTGCACGATGTCCCACAGCAGCTGGACCGCCACGGTGACGACGAGCGCGGTGGTGTCCCGGTCGCGGCCGGCCGGGTCGGAGATCTGGACGGGGTCGGTGCCGTCGAGCGCGGAGCTCCGGCCGGCTACTCCGGCTCGATCAGGTGCTGGAGGGCGGAACGACAGGGCTTCCTCGATCCGATCCTCGATCCGGCTCAATCGTGGGACGTCATTGCGGTCGAGGGTCATGGATGCACCATTCGGTCGGGCGGACTGCTGAAGGGCTGCTGCCGAGCGGAGCAGGTCGACCACGCCGGCGAGCGCCCCTGACGCAGGGGCGCGTGGGGGTCGGGCTCGTGTTGACGCGTGAAGGTGGACGAGGTGCGCGCCGTCGTGCGGCTGACACAGCATCGCGTTGCGCAGCGGCCGGTCGCATCGGTGAGGGCCCCGGTCCGAGCCCTGGCCGATGCGGCGGGAACCGCCACTCAGTGGTGGACACCAGCGTCCGTCGGGGTGTCACGGTGCCGGACAACAAACCTGGTGGTGAAGTTTTGTGATCACACCACTAATGTCCGCGATACCGACGGTTCGGGCGGGTCACCGTCCGAGGCAACAGGGAACCCGGTGGGAGTCCGGGACTGCCCCCGCAGCGGTGAGTGGGAACGACCGCCGTCACGAAGCACTGGGCGCGAGCGCCTGGGAAGCGACGGCCAGTAGGAGCACCAGGTCGGTGTGTGCCCGCGAGTCCGAAGACCTGCCGCCGGCACGCGCACCGCCTGGTGCGCGTCGACCGCGCTCGCGAGGAGAGAGCAAGTGTCAGAAATTCAGACCCCTGGATCCACCGTGCTCGGATATCCGCGGATCGGTCCGCGCCGGGAGCTCAAGCGTGCCGTCGAGCGCTACTGGTCCGGAGCATCCTCGGCCGAGGAGCTGCAGTCCGTGGCGGCGGACCTGCGCCGCGACACCTGGGCGGAGCTCGCCGGCTCGGGGCTCGACTCGGTGCCGTCGAACACCTTCTCCTTCTACGACCAGGTGCTCGACGTGGCTCGGGTCGTCGGCGCGGTGCCCGAGCGGTTCACCGCACTCGGCCTGACCCCGCTCGACGAGATGTTCGCGATGGCCCGCGGGCACGAGGGCGTCCCGGCTCTGGAGCTGACGAAGTTCTTCGACACCAACTACCACTACCTGGTGCCCG
This sequence comes from Pseudonocardia xinjiangensis, assembly GCF_012911925.1. GTDB lineage: Bacteria > Actinomycetota > Actinomycetes > Mycobacteriales > Pseudonocardiaceae > Pseudonocardia > Pseudonocardia xinjiangensis. The sequence continues at coordinate 3,174 of NZ_JAAXKY010000186.1, forward strand.
AGCTGGGGCCCGGTAGCCGCTTCGCGCTCGCCGACCGCAAGCCGCTCGACGAGTTCGCCGAGGCGCTCGCGCAGGGAGTCCTGACGCGGCCGACGATCATCGGTCCGGCCACGTTCCTCCTGCTCGCCAAGCCGGCGCCGGGCGCACCCGCCGGCTTCGTCCCGCTCGACCTGCTCGAGCCGCTCCTGGACGTGTACGGGCAGGTGCTGGCCGAGCTGGCCGCCGCCGGTGCGGAGTGGGTGCAGCTGGACGAGCCGGCGTTCGTCGCCGACCGCAGCCCGGCGGAGATCGACGCGCTCGGACGGGCGTACCGAAGGCTCGGTGAGCTGGCCGACCGGCCGCGGATCCTGGTCGCGAGCTACTTCGGCGACCTCGGCCCGGCGCTGCCGGTGCTGGCCGGGACGTCGGTGGAAGCGCTGGCTCTCGACCTCGTCGCCGGCCGGGCCGACAGCGCGGCGGCCGCGCCCGCGTTGCGCGACAAGACCGTGCTCGCCGGGGTCGTCGAGGGCCGCAACGTCTGGCGCACCGACCTGGACGCGGCGCTGGCCACCGCCGCCACGCTGCTCGGCACGGCGGGCCGGGTCGAGATCGCCACGTCGTGCTCGTTGCTGCACGTGCCCTACGACCTCGACGCCGAGCCGGCGCTGGCGCCGGACCTGCGGGAACGGCTGGCGTTCGCCCGGCAGAAGGTCCGCGAGGTCGTGCTGCTCTCCCGCGCGCTGCGCCAGGGTCGCGACGCCGTGGCAGGGGAGTTCGCCGAGACAGGGGGAGTGGCGGCTCCCGCGCAGCGCGACGAGCGGGTCCGGGCCCGGCTCGATGCCCTGGGCGCAGGCCACTATCGGCGGGGCAGCGCGGAACGACGCGTGGCCGCCCAGCGCGCGCACCTGGGCCTGCCCCCGCTGCCGACGACGACGATCGGCTCGTTCCCGCAGACCGGCGCGATCCGGGCCGACCGGGCGGCGCACCGGGCCGGCCGGCTCGACGACGCCGAGTACGTCGAGCGGATGCGGGCCGAGATCGCCAGGGTGGTGCGCCTGCAGGAGGACATCGGGCTCGATGTGCTCGTGCACGGGGAGCCCGAGCGCAACGACATGGTGCAGTACTTCGCCGAGCACCTCGCCGGGTTCGCCACCACCGACCTGGGCTGGGTGCAGTCCTACGGAAGCCGCTGCGTGCGGCCCCCGATCCTGCACGGCGACGTCAGCCGCCCCGAGCCGATCACCGTCGGCTGGTCGACCTACGCGCAGTCGCTCACCGCGAAGCCGGTCAAGGCAATGCTCACCGGCCCGGTCACGATCCTGGCCTGGTCGTTCGTGCGTACCGACCAGCCGCTCGGCGAGACCGCCCGGCAGGTCGGGCTGGCGCTGCGCGACGAGGTGCGCGACCTGGAGGCCGCCGGGCTGCGGATCATCCAGGTGGACGAGCCGGCGCTGCGGGAGCTGCTGCCGCTGCGCGCGGCCGACCGGCCCGCCTACGTGGACTGGGCGGTCGACGCGTTCCGGCTGGTCACCGGCGGAGTGGCCGACTCCACCCAGGTGCACACGCACCTGTGCTACTCGGAGTTCGCCGAGGTCGTCGGCGCGATCGACGGACTCGACGCCGACGTCACCACGGTCGAGGCGGCCCGGTCGAAGATGGAGGTGCTCGCCCAGATCGGTCCCGGGGTGCCGCGCGGCCTGGGCCCCGGCGTCTACGACGTGCACTCCCCGCAGGTGCCCGACGTCGCCGAGATCGAGGCACTCCTGCACACGGCGCAGCACTGGGTCGGGCCCGAGCGGCTGTGGGTCAACCCGGACTGCGGCCTGAAGACCCGCGGTGAGGAGGAGACGGTGGCGGCGCTGCGCAACCTCGTGTCAGCAGCCACCGCTGCTCGCAGGAGCTGACTCTCCTGCCGCGTGGGAGAGGGGCGCCGGGCGGACCGCCGCCCCTCTCCCGCGCGTCCGAACCCGGCCGCCGAGCCGGAGGCTGTTGGTGACGACGAGGACGGAGCTGGCGACCATGGCCGCTCCCGCGAGCATCGGGTGCAGCATCCCCGCGGCCGCGACGGGCAGGGCGAGGATGTTGTAGCCGAAGGCCCAGGTGAGGTTGGCCTTGATGACCGTAAGAGTGCGGCGGGAGATCGTGACGGCGTCGACGGCCGCGGTGAGGTCGGCGCGGACGAGCGTGATGTCGGCGGCGGAGATCGCGATGTCGGTGCCGGTGCCCATGGCGATACCGAGGTCGGCCTGGGCCAGCGCGGCGGCGTCGTTGATGCCGTCGCCGACCATTGCGACCACCCGGCCCTCTGCCTGCAGCCGGGCGATGTGGTCGACCTTGTCCGTCGGAAGTGCGTCGGCCAGGACGGTGGTGATCCCGACCGTGTCGGCGACCGCCCGAGCGGCGCCCACGCCGTCGCCGGTGAGGAGCACCGGTTCGAGCCCGAGCCGGCGCAGCTCGGCGATCGCGTCGGCGCTGGTCGGTCGGATGGTGTCGGACAGCACGAGCACTGCGGTGGCCCGGTCGGCCCGGGCCACCGCCACGGTGGTGCGCCCCTTCGCCGCGGCCTCGGTGAGCGGCTCCGCGAACGTGTCGGGGATCGGGATGCCGCGCTGCTGCAGCAGGGAGAGCCTGCCGAGCAGGACCTCCTCGCCGTCGATCACGCCTCGCATGCCGAGCCCGTCGAGGGAGACGACGTCGCGTACCTCGGGGCCGGTCCGTCCGTCGCTGCCTGCCGCGTGGCGGGCGACCGCCTGCGCCACGGGATGCGTCGACGTGCCGGCCAGCGCGCCGGCCACGACGAGCACCTCGTCGACGTTCGTACCGTCGGCCGCCACGACGTCGGTCACGGTCATCTCGCCGGTCGTCACCGTGCCGGTCTTGTCGAGCACGATGGTGTCGATGCGCCGGGTGGACTCCAGCACCGCCGGCCCGGTGACGAGCACGCCGAGCTGTGCCGCCCGGCCGGTGCCGACCAGCAGCGCGGTGGGCGTGGCGAGCCCGAGCGCACACGGGCAGGCGACGATCAGGACGGCCGTGGCGGCCGCCAAGGCCGTGGCCGCACCCGCGCCGGCGCCGGTCCAGAACCCCCAGGTGGCGGCGGCGAGCATGAGCACGACGGGCACGAACTCGCCGCACACCCGGTCGGCGAGGCGTTGGACGGCGGCCTTCCCGTTCTGGGCCCGCTCGACGAGGGCGGCCGTCTGCGCGAGCTGGGTGTCGGCCCCGACGCGGGTCGCCCGCACGACGAGGCGCCCTCCGAGTGCGACGCACCCGCCGATCACGTCGTCGCCCGGTGCGACGTCGGCCGGTGCCGGTTCCCCGGTGATCGCCGACGTGTCCAGTGCGCAGGAGCCGTCGACCACCACTCCGTCGGTGGCGACCTTCTCACCCGGCCGCACCACGAAGGTGTCGCCGACGGCGAGCCGGTCGGCCGGCACGAGGTGCTCCCGCCCGTCGCGCAGGACCCTGGCGTCGGTCGCGGCGAGCGCGAGCAGGCCGCGCAGGGCGCTGCCCGAGCGTCGGCGGGCCCGCGCCTCCAGGTAGCGCCCGGCGAGCACGAACGTCGTGACCCCGGCAGCGACCTCGAGGTAGATCTGCCCTGCCGCGTCGGCCGGGGCGAGCGTGAGCTCGAAGGAGTGGGTGAGTCCGGGCAGGCCCGCCGTGCCGAACACCATGGCGTAGACCGACCAGAGGAACGCCGCGAGGGTCCCGAGCGACACCAGGGTGTCCATGGTGGCGGCCGCGTGCCGCAGGTTCGCCAGTGCCGCGCGATGGATCGGCAGCGCGCCCCACAGCACGACCGGCGTGGTCAGGCCGAGCGCCGTCCACTGCCAGAGCGGGAACTGGAGCGCGGGAACCATCGACAGCACGATCACCGGCGCCGCGAGCGCCCCACAGGCGATGAGCTGCTGCCCCAGGGCGGCGAGGTCACGCTCGTGGGCAGCCTCGGCCTCGTCGTCCCGCGTGGCCGGATCCGGTTGCCAAGCCCGGTAGCCGGCGCGCTCGACCGCGGCCACGAGGTCGTCGACGGTCACCGTGCCGCCGTGCACGACGGCCGCTCGGCCGGTCGCGTAGTTGACGTTCGCCTGCACACCGTCGAGCTTGCGCAGCTTGCGCTCGATGCGCGCCGCACAGGCGCCGCAGGTCATGCCCTCGACGAGCAGTTCCGTCTCCACCGTCTCGGCGGCGGTGGCCGGGAGGGTCGCCGTCATCGGCGGGGACGGGTGGTGGGGTCGGTCATGGGGAACTCCTCGAGCGGTGCCGCCTCGGTCGTCACGGGTGGCCGTGCGTGAACGTCGTCGCGGGAAGCGATGCCTGCGGGGGTGGAGCGGGGGCGAAGACGCGGCCGGCTTGCCAGCCGCCCGCCGCGGTGAGGGCGAGCACCGCAAGGAAGGCGGCGACGCGTCCGGCGTTCGCGCGGGCAACCGCAGGCCGATCCTTCTCGGTGGGGGATGGGTCCACGGCGGCAACCTTGGAGCCTGGTTGCGGCATCGTTGCCAACCTGAGTCTTCTCGGCGGTGTGCGCCGTTACGAGGGCGATGAACGGTTTGGGGCTACGCCATTCGGCCTACCGGAGACAGCCGTTTGCGAGTTTTCGCCCTCAGGTCGCGGCGGACGGGCCGGCGCAGCCCCTCGCCGCAGCGGAAGCGCCTCCAGACGCGCCCCTACCCCGTGACCGTATAGATCCGGACGGTTGCACATGGTTAGCCTCGCCGTCGGTTCGTGGAGGCCCCCGGCACCGACGACGAGGAGTTGCGCATGGGATCGGGTCTCACGCCGTGGCTGGATCCTGTACTCGGCCTGGCGTGTCTCGCGGTGGCGGCATTCCATCTGGTCCTGCTCGGGAGGCGGCACGCACCGGTCGCCTCCGGTGCCCACGCCGCGATGGGGCTGGGGATGGCCGCGATGTTCCTCCCGTCGGCCGACCCGTTCCCGCAGCCGCTCTGGGTCGCGGTCTTCCTCGTGTCCGGCGCCTGGTTCGGCGCGGCGGCACTTCGCGGGGGATCGCTGCTGGACGAGGCAGGCCAGCACGTGGTGGGGGCGGCCGCGATGCTGTTCATGCTGCTCGGCGGGCACGGGCACGGCGCGCCGACGGCGACCGGGGCCGTCGCCCCGGAGCACGCCCACCACGGCGGTGGCGGGGGAGCCCCCGGCCTGCTGGTCACGATGCTCGCGCTGATCTTCGCGGCCTGGTTCGTCGCCGACATCGTGCGCACCGTGTACGCCCGCACCGCCGTGCCCGTCGCCACGGCACCCGTTGCCGTCGCTCCGGCCGGGACCACGGTGACCGCGGCGCCTGCCGCCCCGCTCACCGCGTCCGTTGTGGCCCATGTGGTGATGAGCGGCGCGATGGCCGTCATGTTGCTGGGCATGGCCTGACCGACCGATGCCGTCCACCTGTCCACCCCGCCGGCTGCTGCGCTCCGCGGTAGCGGTCGGCACGGCCACCGTGCTGGGTACGGGCGGGCACGTGCTGGCCGGGGGATCGGTCAGTACCGGCATGGTCGTCGCGGCGCTGGTCACGGGCTGAGCCGACCGCCGGGCGGGCGGATCATCGCCCGCCCGGCGGACGCTGCGCCTCGTTCAGTCCCAGTCCAGAGCGCCTCCGGTCCGGTAGTCGATGACGCGGGTCTCGAAGAAGTTCTTCTCCTTCTTCAGGTCGATGGCCTCGGACATCCACGGGAAGGGGTTGTCGGTCTCCCCGAAGAGGGGAGCGAGCCCGATCTGGTGGGCGCGGCGGTCGGTGATGAACCGCATGTACTGGGCGCAGGCGTCGGCGGTGAGCCCGAGCACCCCGTGCGGGAGGGTGTCGCGGGCGTAGGTGATCTCCAGCTCGCACGCCTCGCCGAGCATGCCGCGGATCTCGTCAGCGAATGCCGGGGTCCACAGGTGGGGGTTCTCGGTCCTGATCTGGTTGATGCAGTCGATGCCGAAGTTCAGGTGGATCGACTCGTCGCGCAGGATGTACTGGTACTGCTCGGCGATGCCCACCATCTTGTTGCGGCGGCCCAGGGACAGGATCTGGGCGAAACCCGTGTAGAACCACATTCCCTCGAACACGACGTAGAACGCGACGAGGTCGCGCAGGAACGCGCGGTCCGCGTCGGGGGTGCCGGTGGTGAAGCCGGGGTCGGCGAGATGGCGGGTGTGTTGGAGGGCCCAGGCGTCCTTGTCGGTGATCGAGGGCACCTCGCGGTACATGTTGAAGAGCTCGCCCTCGTCGAGGCCGAGGCTCTCGCACACGTACTGGAACGTGTGGGTGTGCACGGCCTCCTCGAATGCCTGGCGCAGCAGGTACTGGCGGCATTCGGGGTTGGTGAGGTGGCGGTAGACGGCGAGCACGACGTTGTTGGCCACCAGGGACTCGGCGGTGGCGAAGAAGCCGAGGTTGCGGGTGAGCAGCAGCCGTTCGTCGCTGGTGAGCCCGTCAGGGGAGCGCCAGAGCGCGATGTCGGCCTGCATGGAGACCTCAGTGGGCATCCAGTGGTTGCTGCAGGCCGCCAGGTACTTCTCCCACGCCCACCCGTACTTGAGGGGGAGGAGCTGGTTGACGTCGGCGCGGGCGTTGATCATCCGTTTGGCGTCGGCCGCGACCCGGCCGGCGCCGCGGTCGATCGCGCCGAGACCGGTGATGACCGGTCCGGTCGTGGGGAGCGGGGTGCTGGTCACTGGCAGGCCTCGCACTCGGGGTCGTCGATCCGGCAGGCGGCGCCGTCGGTGAGCGGCGGGTCCGCCGGCAGCGGGGGAGCGGGTGGGGCAGCGGCGGGTACGGCGTTGAGCTTGCCGTCGGTGCCGCGCAGGGTGGATTTCTCCACGTGGCTGGCGCCCTGTGTGCGCAGGTAGTAGGTGGTCTTGAGACCCTTGTGCCAGGCCAGGCGGTAGAGCTCGTCGAGTGCCCGGCCGCTGGGGGCGGCGAGGTAGAGGTTGAGCGACTGGGCCTGGTCGATCCACTTCTGCCGGCGCGAGGCGGCCTCCACCAGCCAGCGGGGCTCGATCTCGAAGGCGGTGGCGTAGAGCGCCTTGAGGTCGGCGGGGACCCGGTCGATCTGGCCGAGGCTGCCGTCGAAGTACTTCAGGTCGGCCACCATCACCCGGTCCCACAGCCGGCGTGCCTTGAGATCGCGCACCAGATACGGGTTGAGCACGGTGAACTCGCCGGACATGTTCGACTTCACGAACATGTTGCGGAACTGCGGCTCGATGGACTGCCCGACCCCGCAGATGTTGGAGATCGTCGCGGTGGGCGCGATCGCCATGACGTTGGAGTTGCGCATCCCGTTCACGCGAACCCGCTCCCGCAGGGCGTCCCAGTCGAGGGTGGTGGAGGTGTCGACGTCGAGGTCGTCGTCCCGGCGGGCGGCGGCCAGCAGGGCGACCGAGTCGATCGGCAGGATGCCCCGGCTCCACAGCGAGCCGTCGTAGGTGGGGTAGTGGCCGCGCTCAGCGGCCAGGTCGCTCGACGCGGCGATGGCGTGGTGGCTCAGGTGCTCCATGCTGCGGTCGGCGAACTCGACGGCGGCCTCGCTCGCGACCGGGATGCCCTGGGCGAACAGCGCGTCCTGGAAACCCATGAGCCCCAGCCCGACCGGACGGTGCCGCAGGTTGGACCGGCGCGCCTGCGGGATCGTGTAGAAGTTGATGTCGATCACGTTGTCGAGCATGCGTACAGCGGTGCGGACGGTCCGCCGGAGTTTCGCGGTGTCGAGCCCGTCGGGGCCGACGTGGGCGGCGAGGTTGACCGAGCCGAGGTTGCAGACGGCGACCTCGCCGTCGTCGGCGCCGGCGCGCGTGTTCAGGGTGATCTCGGTGCACAGGTTGGACGAGTGCACCACGCCGACGTGCTGCTGCGGGGAGCGCAGGTTGCACGGGTCCTTGAACGTGATCCACGGGTGCCCGGTCTCGAACAGCATGGTGAGCATCCGCCGCCACAGCTCGACCGCGCGGAGCCTGCGGAACACCCGGATCTCGCCGCGGTCGGCCGCTGCCTCGTACTCCCGGTAGCGGACGGCGAACGCCGTGCCGTACAGATCGTGCAGGTCGGGGGTCTCGTCGGGGGAGAACAGGGTCCACTCGCCGTCGGCCTCGACGCGGCGGAGGAACTCGTCGGGCACCCAGTTCGCGGTGTTCATGTCGTGGGTGCGGCGTCGGTCGTCGCCGGTGTTCTTGCGCAGGTCGAGGAACTCCTCGACGTCGATGTGCCACGTCTCCAGGTAAGCGCAGGCCGCACCCTTGCGCTTGCCGCCCTGGTTCACCGCGATCGCGGTGTCACCGGCGATCTTGAGGAACGGCACCACACCCTGGGACTGCCCGTTGGTGCCCTTGATGTGGGCACCGAGCCCCCGCACCGGCGTCCAGTCGTTGCCCAGGCCCCCGGAGTACTTCGCCAGCAGGGCGTTGTTCCGGTAGGCCTGGAAGATCGAGTCGAGGTCGTCGTCGACGGTCGTGAGAAAGCACGACGACAGCTGCGGGCGCGTCGTGCCGGCGTTGAACAACGTCGGCGTGGACGTCATGAAGTCGAACGAGGACAGCAGCTCGTAGAACTCGATCGCCCGCGCTTCGCGGTCCTGTTCGTTCAGGGCGAGCCCCATCGCCACCCGCATGAAGAACGCCTGCGGCAGCTCGAAGCGCACCCCGTGCTCATGGAGGACGTAGCGGTCGTAGAGCGTCTGGAGCCCGAGGAAGGTGAAGTCGAGGTCGCGCTCTGGCCGGACCGCGCTGGTGATCCGGTCGAGGTCGAAGGTCTGCAAGGCCGGGTCGGCGAGCTCCAGCACGACGGCTCGCTCGAGATAGCGCCGGAAGTACCCGGGGTAGCGGGCGGCCATCTCGTCCTGGCTCGCGTGCTCACGATCACCGGACAGGTGCGACAGCGCTTCGGTGCGCAAGGTGTCGAGCAGCAGCCGGGCGGCCACGGCGGAGTAGTTCGGCTCGGACTCGACGAGGCTGCGCGCCGCCATGATCGGTGCGAGGGCGAGCTCGCCCATGGTGATGCCGTCGTAGAGGTTGCGCCGGGTCTCGCCGAGCAGTGGCTCGGCGTCGACGTCGGCGATCCCGGCGACGGCCTCGGCGACCAGGTCCTCCAGGCGTGCCCAGTCCAGGGGGCGGAGGGTGCCGTCGAGGTCGGTGACCTGCAGCGCGGGCGGGGTCGGCGGCGTCGGGGCCGTCCGGGAACGAGCGTGCTCCTCGCGGTAGAGCACGTAGTCGCGGGCCACCTTGTGGTGGCCGCCGCGCATGAGCGCCAGCTCGACCTGGTCCTGGATCTGTTCGATGTGGAGCGTCGCCACGCTGCCCGGATCGGTGTGGCGCAGCAGGGCGTGCTGCACCTGCGCGGTGAGCTCCTCGACCAGGTGGTGCAACCGCGACGAGCTCGCGGTGTCGCTCCCCTCGACGGCGAGGAAGGCCTTGGACATCGCCACCGAGATCTTGGTCGCGTCGAATGCCGACACGGTGCCGTCGCGGCGGACGACCCGCACGTCTGTGGTGGGCGGGGC
>NZ_JAAXKY010000187.1 GCF_012911925.1 Pseudonocardia xinjiangensis
CGACCGTTGCGCCCGCAGGGCCGGTCCCGGTCGATCGCGCGGACGGTCGTGGCCCGCAGCTGGAAGTGGGTGCTCTCCCTCGTGGTGCTGGTCGCGGCGATCATGATCGAGATCAGCTTCCTGCGCGACGGCATCACCCGCAACATCGAGGCCGTACTCGAGGCCGGTCGGTCGGGATCGCCGGCGTCGACCAGCGCGCCGGCCCTGCCGCCCGTCGTGCCCGTGGAGCCACCTGCCGCGGGCCCGGTCACGGGAGTCGACCTCCGGGCGGTCAACAGGTGCGCACCGAACGCGGCGTGCGGGGTCCGGCTGCAGGTCGTGGTGGCGCCACGGGCCGAACCCCAGACCGTCACGTGGGCGTTCCAGGTCGTCGACCGGTGCACCGAGGCGAGGTCGACCGTGCCCGGTGGCACCGTCACGGTGCCGGCCGAGGGCGACCGGGCCGATGCGGTCGTCACCGTCACGCTCCCGAAGGGCGACGCCCTCGCCGTGCTCGCCGTGACACAACAGCCGGCCATCGCGGCCAGCGCTCCCCTGCTCGTCCCGGCCGACGCCGACTGCGGGTCACCCGTGGCCGAACCGTCGCGCTGACCACCGATGAGGAGGCGATGTCGTGCTGATCGTGGAGCATGGTGACCACCCGGCGTCGGAGGAGCCCAACAGCCATCAGCCGGCGAAACGCAAGGACACCGGCGGCGTCACGATGGACGTGCTGGCCATCATCGCGGCGCTCGTTCTGGTGGCCATCGGGCTGGCCAACCTCGACGCCGTGGACGGTTTCGAGATGGCCGCGCGGCAGGCAGTCATCGCCGCGGGCGGGGTCGTCCTGCTGGCGGCCTTCTGGCGGTTCCGCTCGACACTGCTGACGGCGCTCGGCTGGGTCACCTACGTCGCCGCCGTGGTCCTCCTGGCGGCCGTGGAGGTCGCCGGCCAGACGTTCAACGGCGCGACGCGGTGGATCGGGATCGGCGGCTTCACGTTCCAGCCCTCCGAGCTGGCCAAGCTCGGGCTGCTGCTCGTGCTCGCCGCCGTGCTCGGGTCGCAGCGGCCGGCGTGGCAGCGCTTCGTCCTCGCGATCGGGCTCGCGCTGGTGCCGATCGGCTTCACGGCGATGCAGCCGGACCTCAGCACCACCATGCTGCTGATCCTCCTCACCGTGGCGATGCTGATCATCGGGCGGATCCCCGCCCGGATCATCCTGCCCCTGTTCGCGGCCGCCCTCGTCGTGGCGCCGCTGGCCGTCGGCTTCCTCCACCCCTACCAGCTGGAGCGGCTCGGCAGCTTCCTCGTCGGCTCGCACGAGTCGCCGACCGGCGCGGGGTGGGCGGTGCGGCAGGCACACATCGCCGTCGGCTCGGGATCGCTCTTCGGCCGCTCGGGTGACCCCCTCGCCCCCCTGCTCGCCCAGTACCTGCCCGAGAAGGAGACCGACCTCGCGCTGGCCAGCGTCGTCGAGCAGTTCGGCCTGGTCACCGGCGGCGTGGTGCTCGTCGCGGCGATCGTGCTGGTGTGGCGGCTCGCGCTCGCCAGCCGGGTGCCGCGCAGGCCGCACGGTGCGCTGGTCGCGGGCGGCCTCGCGGTACTGCTCGGGGTGGGGATCATCGTGTCCGTCGGAGGCAACCTGGGCCTCCTCCCGCTGGCCGGTGTGCCGTTCCCGCTGCTCAGCTACGGGGGCACGGCCCTGCTGGTGCACCTCGCCGCGCTCGGAGTCGCCCTCGGGATCCGGCGCGAAGGAGCCCGCCGCCGGCTGTGGACGGTGCCGGGCTGGCGCCGCCGCCGTCCGCGGCTGATGCGGCTGATCGCGCTCGCGTCCACCGTGCTGCTCGTGTTGTTCGGGCTCTACGGATGGAACCTGCAGACCGAGCGTGGCCACGAGTTGGCGGCCGCCGGGGAGGACCAGATGACGCGGTGCATCCGGCTCCCGGCCGAGCGGGGGACCATCACCGACCGGCACGGAGCGCCGCTCGCGGTGAGCTCCTCGGCCGCGGAGAACGCCGTCGCCGAGGTCGTCGCCGTGCCGGCGCTGGTGCGCTCCCGCCCGGACGACGTCGCCCGCCTCGCCTCCCTCGTCGGGCAGCCCACCGACGCGGTGCGCGCCGCCCTCGACGCCGCGCCCGACACCACCCTCTCCCTCCCGGTGGCGGAGGTCCCCCGGCGGGTGGGAGACACGGTCACGGCGGCCGGGATCCCCGGCGTGCTCGTCATCCCGGAGGCGCGGCGCACCTATCCCACCGGCGCCCTCCTCGGCCCCGTCATCGGGTTCGCCGGCATCGCGACCCCGACCGACACCCAGCGGTGGCCGAACCTGCCGCCCGGCGAGATCGTCGGGCGGGCCGGCCTGGAGCAGCAGTACGACTCGGTGCTGCGGGGCGTGAACGGGCGGCAGTGCGTGTACGTGACGCCCACCGGCGTCCCCGTCGTGATGGGTGAGCGGGTGGACCCCGTGCCCGGAGCCGACCTGCGGCTCTCCCTCGACCTCGGGCTGCAGCAGCGGCTCTCCACCGGCATCGAAGCCGCGCTCCGGGCGCAGCGCAGCCCGCAGGCGGTGGGGGCGGCGCTGGCCATGGACCCGCGCAACGGGCAGATTCTCGCGCTCGCCAGCGCCCCGTCCTACGACAACAACGTGTACGGCCCGCCGGTCGACGCGGGCGGCCTGCGGGCGCTCGCGAACGCCCCCGGCCATCCCATGCTGGAGCACTCGAGCCAGGCGGCGCTCCCGCCGGGCTCGACGTTCAAGCTGGTGGTGGCCGCGGCTGCGGTGGTCAACCCCGTGATCCCGCCCGAGCGGGTGATCCCGACCGGAGGTAGCTTCACCCTCGGGGGCCACACCTTCGGCAACTGGAAGCCGATGGGCCCCATGAACCTGGTCGACTCCATCGCCTGGTCGAACGACGTCTACTTCTACAAGCTCGCGCACGCCCTCGGCCCGGGCCCGATCATCGAGGCGGCGCACGCCCTCGGCGTGGGCAAGCGGACCGGCATCGACCTGCCCGGCGAGTCCCCGGGCTACATCGGCACGCCGGAGAGCGTGGCCGCCGACGGCGGCACCTGGTACGGAGGGTCGACGGTGATCCTCGGCATCGGACAGGGCTACCTGCAGGTCACCCCCCTGCAGAACGCCCTGTGGACCGCGGGTGTGGCCACCGGCCAGATGGTGACCCCGCGGCTGGGCATGGCCACCGGGACCAGCGGGGGCGTCTACGCGGCGCTGCCCGCCCCGGCGCCGACCCCGGTGCCGTTCGCCGACAAGCTCGGCCCGGTCCGGGACGGGATGCGCGCCGTGGTGACCGGCGGTACCGCCACCGGCCTCTCCGGCCTGCCCTTCGCGGTGGGGGCCAAGACCGGGACCGCGCAGGACGGGAGCTTGTCCGCCGACAGCTACGACAACTGGCTGTCGGCAGCGGCGCCGATGCCCGACCCGAGGGTGGTCATGACCGCGGTCGTCCAGGGTCCGGGCACCGGGGGCAACAGCGTGAAGGGCCTCATCACCGAGGGACTGCGCTACTTCCACGACAACGAGGCCGAGGTGCTCGCCACCGACCCCGTGCAGGACCCCGCCGCCGGGGGGTGATCCCGCCCGAGCCGGCGGCGAGCACCCCTGCTGATCGCAGCAAAGCCACTTTCATGCAACCACGTTGCGTGAAAGTGGCTTTGCTGCAAGTCGGGTGGCCGCGGGCGTCAGTTCCAGCCGTAGGCCGCGGTCACGCTCGGGTTGCGCAGGCAACTCGCCGCCCCCTCGGCCACGCAGGTCAGCGGGTTCTCGGCCAGCTTCACGGGGAACCCGAAAGCCCGTTCGAGCCGCTGGGCGAACCCGCGGGTGAGCGAGGCCCCCCCGATCAGGAGCATGCCGTCGGCCAGCACGTCCCGCGATGCCTCCGGTGGCAGGTCGTCCAGGCACGCCGCGAGCGTCTCGACGATCGACTCCGTGATGGGTTCGATGACCTTCACGATCTCCGCGAGCGGCACCGTCGCCAGCCTGGCGTGGCCCGACGCGGCGTCGCGCCCCGGCACGACCACGCTGGGCTCGGTCTCGTACCCGATCCGGATCTTGAGGTCCTCCGCGGTGTGCTCGCCCACGACGAGGTGGTGGTGCTCGCGCAGGTACCGGTAGACCGCCACGGTCATCTCGTCGCCCGCCACCCGGCAGGACCGGGACGTGAGCACCCCGCCGAAGCAGAACGCCGTGACCTCGGCCGTGCCGCCGCCGACGTCCACCACCAGGTGCACGCGCCGTTCCATGGGATCCACGCCGCAGCCGACGGCACCGGCGATCGGCTCGTCGACGGTGATGGCGCCCCTGATCCCGGCCTCGTCGGCAGCCTCGAGCAACGCGAGGCGTTCCAGCTCGGTGGCCCCGGAGGGCACGCCGATGGCCACCCGCGCATAGGGGCGCTGCCACGGATGCCGGGCGGCCCGCCGCACCACCGCGTGCAGGAACGTCCGCGCCGTGTCCAGGTCGGTGATGACGCCGTCCTGCAGCGGGCGCAGCGCGGAGAGCCCTGCGGGGACCCGCCCGAGCAGCTCGGAAGCCTCCTGCCCGATCGCGACCGGGCGCCCCCGGCGCTTGGCTCCGTTGCGCCGCAGGAGCACTGACGGCTCGTCGAACACGACGCCGTGCGACTCGTTGCACACCACGGTGTTCGCAGTTCCGAGATCAATCCCGAACTGAGCCACGGATCCTCCCCATGCGAGTGGACCCCCCGGCCTCTGAGTCTGTGTCCCGGCGGCCGTTTGGTCCAGCCACTGATCGGCTGCCTTACTCCGAGTAAGTGCGCCGACCGGGGCTCCGGGCGACCGTCAGGCGAGCGCCGACCCCCCGGGTGCATGCGCCGGCCGGTCCGCCTCTCCGGGTGGCGGGGACGCGGCTGTGGTGCGGGGCATGAACAGCAGCGCGACGAAGGAGACGACGCAACAGCCCACGATGTAGAGGGCGATCCCGGTGCTCGATCCGGTGTTCTGGAGGATGGCCGCCGCAATCAGCGGGGCCGGCCCGCCCGCGACGACGGATGCCAGCTGGTAGCCGATGCCGGCGCCGCTGTAGCGGATGTTGGCACCGAAGCTCTCGGCGATGAGAGCGCCCTGCGGGCCGTACTGCATGTCGTGGAAGATCAACGACACCACGATCGCGAGCAGCACGAGACCGGCCACCCGCGTGTTCAGCAGCCCGAAGTACGGGAAGGCGAAGACGCCCGTGCACACGATCCCGATCCCGTACATCATCCGGCGTCCGATGAGGTCGGACAGGTAGCCGAACAGCGGAACGCTGATGAACCCGATCGCGGCCGCGATGAGCGTGTCGGTGAGCAGGCCCGCGCGCGACAGCTGCAGCTGCTGGGTGCCGTAGGTGAGGACGAACGTCACGAAGAGGTAGAAGGGCGCCTGCTCCGACATCCGGACGAAGGCGGACGTCAGGATCTCCCGCCACTGGTGCCGGAACGCCTCCACGACGGGCACCCGCACCACCGAGCGGGTCTCCTTCACCCGGGTGAAGGCCGGGCTCTCCAGCACCTGCAGCCGGACGTAGAGCCCGATGGCCACGAGCACCAGGCTGACCAGGAACGGCACCCGCCAGCCCCACGTCAGGAACTCCGGGCCCGTGGTCGCCGACATCAGCTGCACCATCGCGGTGGAGAGCAGCAGCCCGATCGGGACGCCGAGCTGCGGCCAGCTCGCCATGAACCCGCGGCGCTTGTCGGATCCCCATTCCATGGCCAGCAGCACGGAGCCGCCCCACTCACCGCCGACCGCGATGCCCTGCAGCAGGCGCAGCACGGTGAGCAGGATCGGTGCGGCGATCCCGATGGTCGCCTCCGCAGGCAGCACCCCGATCAGCGCCGTGCACACACCCATGATCATCAATGTCGTGACGAGGGTGGCCTTGCGGCCGATCCGGTCGCCGTAGTGCCCGAAGATCGCCGCTCCGATCGGCCGGGCCGCGAAACCGACGAACTGGGTGCCGAACGAGGCGAGCACCCCGATATAGGGACTCTGCCCCGGAAAGAAGACATGCGGGAACACCAGTGCTGCGGCAGTTCCGTACAGGAAGAAGTCGTACCACTCGATCGACGTGCCGACCGTACTGGCGACCACGGCCCGTCGGCGCTGTGACCTGAACAGCGTCGTTGGTGTGTCGGTGCTCATCGCAGACTCCTGTGTCCATCGAACCGTGCTGTGGACCGCCGGTGCCGGCCCGACCTCCGACCGAATCACCGCGAACAGAAATAGTCCGATCACTGGATGCCGGTGTCAAGAATGGCGGCCGAACTGTTTGGCTATTCCGGCAATTACGGCGTAACCGGTAATTCCCGCATTAGTGGCCCGCGGTACGGGCGACTCGCGGGCGGAAACCGGGCGACTCGCGGGCGGAAACCGGGCGACTCACGGACGGAAACCGGGCGACTCGCGGGGCCCCCCGCGAGTTGCCCGTTCCTGCCCCGCGAGTCGCCCGTTCCTGTCGCGCGAGTCGCCCGGTTTCGTCCCGCGAGTCGCCCTGGCCCTCGGCCGGGCCTCAGGTCGGGGGAGCGTGGTCCCGGGAGACCGTGAGGATGGCGATGTCGTCGTGGACCTGCTCGCGGCCGACCATCTGGAGCATGATTGCCGCGCAGGCCGCCTCCGCCCGCTCGGGAACCATGGCGTGGCGGAGCCGGTCGAATCCGGCGTCGAGCGACGCGTTCCGGCGTTCGACGAGGCCGTCGGTGTAGAAGCAGATGCTGGTCCCCGGGGCCAGGGCGACCTCGGCGGTGTGCCGGGGTCGCGCGGTGGCGACGCCGAGCGGCAGGTCGTGGTAGAGGTCGAGGAGCTCGGCATCCGCGTCGGGCCGCGCCAGCACCGGTGGGGGATGGCCTGCGGTGGAGATCTTCAGGGTCCGGTGCTCGGGATCGATCATCGCGCAGAGAACCGTGGTCATCGTGGTCGGCTCGAAGTGCCGGACGTGCTCGTCGACCTTGGACAGCAGCTCGGCCGGATCCTCGAGATCCAGCGCGCAGGTCCGGACGACGGTGCGCAGCCTGCCCATCGTGACGGCCGCCGGAAGTCCGCGGCCCGCGACGTCGCCCATGACGATGCACAGGCGGCCGGACGGCAGCAGGAAGACGTCGTACCAGTCGCCGCCGACCTCACCGTCGCCCGGGACGTAGCGGGCGGCGAACTCCAGACCGGGCACCGTGGGCAGCTCGGCGGGCAGGAGGCTGCGCTGCAGCGCGCTCGCGGCGGTGCGCTCGGCGTGCGAGATGCGTGCCCGGGTGGCCAGGGCGACGCGGTCGCCGACGAGCTGCAGCAGGCTGCGGTCGTCGTCGGTGAACTGACGTGGAGTCAGGGTCCCGACGTGGAGGACGCCCAGGACGTTGCCCCCGCTGAGCAGCGGCACTCCGAGCATCGAGCGGATACCCCGCCTCAGCAGGAGCGGGTTGTGCACGTTGGTGGGGTTGACGTCGTCGAGGACGACGGGTTGTTTCTCGGCCGCGATGCGACCGGCGAAGCCCTTCCCGAGTGGGATGCGCACCCCCTGCTGGACCTCTTCCTCGATGCCCTGCGCGGCCGTGGCGACGAGGTGGCTGCCGGAGGAGTCGAGCAGGAGGACGGCCGCGGTATCGACGGCGAGAAGTGTGCGTACGCGCTGGAGGAGGACACCGAGGAGATCCTCGACGTCGAGATGCGCGAGATCGGCTGCGGTGACTGCCTCTATGCGGCGCAACCGCTCCTCCGACGCATCGGGCGTCGTATCTCCTGTCGACACCTGACGACCTTAGCGGTCGGTCCGGAAGCGATGATCGCTGCTTCGAGAAGGCTGCGCTCTGCCAACGGCCAGTGGTCCGAAGGGACGAACGCCGGCGCGCATTTGCGAAAACGTATGGAAACGAGACGACATCGCCGCAACAGCGGCCCTGTTGCGCTCTCCCTGGTCACCGGGTCGCCGCCGACTGTGCGCGCCCACTACCGGGAGGGCTCATGGGAGATCTGGGATGGATCCGGCGTCACCTCCGGCGGGTCCTGCTCGGCGGGACCGCCGCGCTGCTGCTCGCCCCGCTGCTCGCGTTCGTCATCGGCTGGCTGGTGTTCCCGGTGCCCGACGTGGACGAGGCGGTCAACAACCAGGTCGCCCTGATCTCCTACTCCGACGGCAGCGAGCTCACCCGGCTCGTGCCGGAGGCGGGCAACCGCACCAAGGTCCAGCTCGCGCAGATCCCGGTGCCGGTGCGCCACGCCGTGCTCGCGGCGGAGGACCGCTCGTTCTACTCGAACCCGGGCTTCGATCTCACCGGCATCCTGCGTGCGGTGTGGAACCAGCTCCGGGGTGGTGACGGCGGCGGTTCGACGATCACCCAGCAGTACGTGAAGAACGCGCTGGTGGGCAACGACATCTCGCTGTGGCGGAAGTACCGGGAGCTGATCGTCTCGGTGAAGCTCGTGCAGCAGCGGTCGAAGGACGACATCCTCACCGACTACCTCAACACGATCTACTTCGGCCGCGGCGCGTACGGCATCGAGGCCGCCGCGCAGGCCTACTTCGGCAAGCACGTCACCGACCTGGGGGCCGCGGAGGGGGCGCTGCTCGCCGGGGTGATCCAGGGGCCGTCGCGCTGGGACCCGGCCCTGGACCTGGAGAAGGCGACGCAGCGGTGGGAGTTCGTCATGGACGGGATGGCCTCGCAGGGCTGGCTGTCCGCGGCCGAGCGGAGCAGCAGCCGGTTCCCGGCCACGCAGCCGCGGCGGCTGCCGTCCAGCGGATCCTTCGGTGACGAGCGCGGGCACATCATCGACTCCGTGAAGTCCGAGCTCGAGTCGCTGGGCATCACGGATCGGGAGGTCGCCCAGGACGGTCTGCGGATCACCACGACGATCGACCGGGGTCAGCAGGGCGCCGCGGTGGCCGCGGTGCGGCGGGCGTTCGCGGGTCAGCCGGACGAGCTACGGGCCGCAGTGGTCACCGTCGACGCGGCGACCGGGGGGATCCGGGCCTACTACGGCGGGGACGACGGGGTCGGGCTGGACTACGCGCAGGTCCGCAAACAGGCCGGGTCGACGTTCAAGCCGTTCGCGGTGCTGGCGGCGCTGCTCCACGACCCGCCTGCCCCGATCGGCCAGGTCTACGACGGCACCGAACCGTCGGGCCGGCCCGGCGCCGATGGCGCCGACTGCCCGCGCTGTGACGTCACACGCGCGATGACGATCTCCAACAACGCCGTGTTCCTGAAGCTGGCCCTGCGGCTCGGACCCGAGCAGGTCGCCGCCGCGGCGCGCGCCGCCGGGATCACCTCACCGCTCGACCACCCCGACGAGCGGCTCGCGCTGGGGAACAAGGAGGTGACCCCGCTCGAGCTCGCGTCGGCCTACGCGACCCTCGCCGACGGCGGGGTCTGGCACGCGCCGCACGTCGTGGCCCGGGTGGTCGACGGCGACGGGAGGCTGCTCTACGACGCCGGGGCGGACGGCGCCTCGGCGGGCGACCGGCGGTTCGGCGAGCAGGTGGCGCGCAACGTCGCCGAGACGATGCTCGACGTGGCGGCGTACCGGGGGCTGGGCATCGGTACCCCCGTCGCGGCCGCGCCGGGCACCGTGCCGTCCCGCATCGCGGGCGAGACCAACGACGCGTGGTTCGGCGGGTTCACCCCCGCCATGGCCACAGCCGTGTGGATCGGGACGGACCGCAACTCGCCACTGCGCACGTCGTCGGCCACCTCGATCACCGGCAGCACGCTGCCGGGCAGGGTGTGGCGCGACGTCATGGCGACGGCCCCGCAGCTGCCCTTCGGCCCCTTCCGGCCGATCGGTGAGCCCGCGCCGGATCTCCCCTCCGGCACTCCGACCCGGCGGCAGCCGACGGAAGGGCCCTGACCGCCGGTTGCTCAGAAGCCGGTGAGGAGCAGCTTCTCGAGGTCGTCGGGGGCGGCGACCAGCGCCAGCCCGATCGCGGACGCGGGCAGCGTGAGCACGAGGACGACCAGGAACCGGCGCCAGGTCGGCCGGCTGAGCGCGAGAACCGTGCCGATGGACAGGAGAGCGAAGAGGTACAGCGTCACGACGGACCCGAACCTGTCGAGCTCGTTGAGGACGTCGCCGATCAGCAGGCCGAGCGCGGAGGCGGTTCCGACGACGGCCGACGGCCCGTGGCGCCCGATCCGGTGGAAGAGCAGGCCGAGCGCGGGCCCGCCGAGCAGGGCCAGCACGCACCACAGCGCCATCTGACCGGCGCGCAGCGAGGACGGCTGGCCGGTGCCCGCGTAGAACGCGACGACGGCCGCCACCAGGCCGAGCGCGCTCCGCACCGCGGCCCGTTCGGGCCGCTGCCCGGCACTGACCACCACGGCCAGCAGGATCCAGGGGCCGATCAGATGGGCCAGTGGCCGTAGCGTCTCGTCGTCACGTGCGAGTGCGCCGAGTACACCCGAGAGCAGTCCGGCGCAGCCGACACCGAGCAGCGGGCGGATCGTCGACGCAGGCGGCGCGAGGGCCGTTTCCATGAATGCATCCCTCGGTCGGGCGGACTGTTCCGAGGGGCAGTGTCGGAGCCGGAGTGTTGCCACAATGTCTGCGGACCGGCAGCCGACGATGTGCGCGAGTCCCGGTCGTGCAGGAGCTCGGCGGCATCGCCGGCTGATCGCACACGGTGGCCGCACCGCCATCCACTGCGCCATGATGATCATCCTGATCACGCGGCGAGGAGGGTGTGTTGGGTCGAGCGACGAGGTCCGCCCGGCGGCGGGACCAGGAGTGACCGCCACGGTGAACGTCGGTGTCCGGATCCCGTCGGCCGACGCGCCCGACCCGGCGGAGCTGCGCGCTTTCGTGCAGCGCGCCGAAGCGCTCGGCTTCGAGTCGATCTGGGTCGGCGACCACGTCTTCCACCACACCGACGTCCTGCAACCGCTGGACCTGCTGAGCTGGGTCGCCGGCCAGACCCACCGGGTACGGCTGGGGACAGCGGTGGTGCTGGCCGCCTACCTCCATCCGGTGCATCTGGCGAAGAGCGCTGCCACCGTCGACCGGCTCTCCGGCGGACGACTGGTGCTGGGGGTGGCGCTCGGCGGCACGCCCGACGAGTTCGCCAGCCTCGGCGTGCCCATCCAGCAGCGGTTGGGACGGCTGCTGGAGAACGTCACGATCGCCCGCAGGCTCTGGCGCGAGGACGGCGTCGACCACGCCGGGCGCTACCACCACCTGACGGGTGCGAGCGTCCGGCCGAAGCCGCTCCAGGACCCGTTGCCGGTGTACTTCGGCGCCCGGAGCGAGGCGATGCTGAACCGCCTTGCCCTGGTGGCCGACGGGTGGGTCGCCAGCGGCCACTTCACCACCGCCGAGTTCCTCGCCGGCATCAGGACGATCCGGGAACGGGCGGAGGCGAGCGGCCGCGACCCGGACCGGCTCGGCATCACGAAGGTGCAGGGGGTGAGCGTCCACCGCGACGGCCGGGTGGCCCTGGACCGCGCCCGGCGCCACTGGCAGCGCTACTACGGCCCGGCGTTCGACGTCGAGCGTTCGGTCATCCACGGCACGCCCGAGCAGTGCGCCGACCGCCTCGCCGCGTTCACCGCGGCCGACGGGCGCGAGCTCACGCTCATCCTGGAGCCGACGAGCCTCGACGTCGAGGAGCTCGATCTGCTCCACGAGGCGACACGGGAACTCTGCTGACCAGGCCGGTCGGCGCCAGACCCGATCGCGCGAGGTCGACCTGGTGGGGGTTGGGGGCGGACGTGACCCCGCTCAGGTCGATCTCGCCCGGCCCGTCGCATGGCCCTACGTCGTCAGGCCACGAGCGCCGCGTACACGACGATGTTGTCGCGGTAGCTGCGCGCCGCGCGGTCGAGCTCGCCGCCGCAGGTGATCAGCCGCAGCTCGGCGCGTTGGACGTCGCCGTACACCGCCTGGGTGGGGAAGTCGTCCTTCGGGTACTGCTCCACCCGCTGCACCTCGAAGACCGCGGAGGACCCGTCGGCCCGCTCGACGGTGATCGGGTCACCGGGCTCGAGGCGGTGGATGTCGTAGAAGACGCCCTTCTCGTGGTTCCAGTCGACGTGCGCGGCGAGCACGGCTGGTCCGAGCTCGCCCGGGGTCGGTGACCCGGTGTACCAGCCGACGGTCGTGCCGTCGGCGGGAACCTCCATCGTCCGGTCGGCCTGGAGCCCGAGGTCGATGACGCCGCGGGCATCGACGTCGATCGACGGGATCTGCAGCCGCGTGGGGTGGGACGCGGGGAGCACGGCCGCACCGGAGCCGGGAGCGGGAGCCGGAGCGGGCGCCGCCGGGGCTGCCGGTGCCGGGGCCGGCGCGCTGCCGGGGCCGGCGCATCCGGCCAGCAGCGCCAGGCTCATCGCCACCACCCCCGCCAGGCGTGCGGTCCGGCGGGGGTGGTGGTGCGTGCGGTTGGCCATGGCTCAGCTGGACCGGCGTCCGGCCCAGGTCGTGGCCGCGGCAGCCGTGCTGACAGCCGCCAGGCCGGCGAGGGCGAGGAGGGCCGGGCCGGTCATCGGGTCGCCGACGGTCGAGCCGTCGCCGGTGTCGACGGCACCCTCGGGCACCACCCGCACCTGGCCGCTGTCGTCGTCGCCGTCGCTGGGGGCGGGGG
>NZ_JAAXKY010000188.1 GCF_012911925.1 Pseudonocardia xinjiangensis
GTGGTGGGGGACGGGCGCAACCCGTCGATCAGCAGAGCGAGGTAGCGCCTGCGGTCGGCGCCGTCCGGGTCGCCGGGATGCACCGTGGCCAGGGCCATCATGGTGACGGCGGCCAGGTCACGGGGTAGCAGCTCCGGCCGGACGAGACCCGCGTCCGCGGCGCGCCGCAGCGGCCGGTCCATGGAGTGGACAAAGCGCTGCAGGCTCTCCACGTCCACCGCGTCGGTCTCGCGGGCGAGCGCGAGGACCACCCGGCGCTCGGCGAGCACGTCGACGGTGGCCTCGAGCGAGGTGACGAGGTCGCGCCACGGGTCGTCGGTCTCCACCGCCGTGGCGGGCTCGATCTCGGTGGCGACGACGTGCCGGAAGACGGCGCGTACGAGCTGCTCGCGGTTGCGGAAGCGCCGGTAGACCGTGGCCACCCCGACTCCGGCGCGGCGGGCCACCTCCTCGAGTGTGACGGCCGGCCCGACCTCCTCGAAGGCGCGGTCGGCCGCCACGACGATGCGTTCGTAGTTGCGCGCAGCGTCGGCGCGCAGGCCCTGCCCGTGCGTTGCCGTCATCCGCGCACGCTAACAACCACGGCGCCCGGCGTGTCGCCCTCAGTCCTCCAGCACGCGCAGCGCACCGGACGGGCACAGGGCGACGGCCTGCCGGGCCGCCTCGGCGTCCTGCGGTGGGACGTCCTCGACGAGTAGTTCGACGATGCCGTCGTCGTCCTGGTCGTAGACGGCGGGCGCGGTGAGGACACACATCCCGGCCCCGATGCACGTACCGCGGTCCGCGGCGATCTTCATTCCGTCACTCCTGTTCGGTCGGTCCGCCGCTCACCACGTGACGGGGAGCGAGCGCAGCCCGTAGATCGCGTTGAAGGTGTGGAAGTCGACCTGGTCGTCGGGCACGGCCAGGGCGAGGTCGGGGAAGCGCCGCAGCAGCGCCGGGAACGCGATGTGCATCTCCATCCGGGCCAGCGGAGCGCCGAGGCAGTGATGCACACCGTGGCCGAACGCGACGTGACCGGGCGCGCCGCGGCCGATGTCCAGCCGCTCGGGGTCCTCGATGAACGACGGGTCGCGGTTGGCGGCGGGGAGCGCGAGGACCACCAGTTCCCCTGCCGGGATGGTCTGGCCGGCGATCTCCACCTCGGTGGTGGTGGTGCGCGGCACCCCGGAGTGCACGATCGAGATCCACCGCAGCAGCTCCTCGACGGCGGGGGACACCATGTCGGGCTCGTCGCGCACCCGCTTGAGCTGGTCGGGGTGGCGCAGCAGGGCGAGGGTGCCCAGGCCGAGCATGTTGGAGGTGGTCTCGTGCCCGGCGATCAGGAGCAGGGACGCGACGCCGATGAGCTCGTCGTTGCTGAGGTCGTCGCCGTGCTCGCGGATGAGCATGCCCAGCATGTCCTCGCCGGGTGCGGCCTTGGCCCCCTCGACGAGACGGGCCATGTACTTGCGGTTCTCGCGGCTGACCGCGATCCGTTCCTTCATCGGCAGCGACACGTCGAGCAGCCGCCCGGTGCGCTGCTGGAACTCGCCGCGGTCGGCGTAGGGGACACCCAGCAGCTCGCAGATCACCAGCGACGGGATCGGCAGGGCGAACGTGGACACCAGGTCGACCGGCTTGCCGGCCCGCTCCATGTCGTCGAGGGCGGACTCGACGATCTCGACGATGCGCGGCTCCAGGCGGCGCATGCGGCGCACCGTGAACTCGGGCGTGAGCATCCGGCGCAGGCGGGTGTGCTCCGGCGGGTCGAACGCGAGCATCTGCCCGGCCCGCATCTGCTCGAGCTCGTCCTCGGTGAACTGAGGGCCGTCCTCGGTCTCGAACGACCGCGTGCGGGCGTTGCTGAAGTGCTCGGCGTCGGAGAGGACGGCGCGGACGTCCTCGTACCGGGTGACGAGATAGGCGGGCGGCCCACCGAACAGCGACGGCACCATGGTGATGCCCCCGGAGTCCCTGGTCCTGCCGAGCTCATCGACCGGATCGAACTGATCGCGCTGCATGTGCAGAGGCAACACCGGTGCTTCGGTCATTCGCCTGCTCACCCTCTCTGGCTGACGGACGTTCTCGATGCTAGCACTCAAGTGGAAGTGGGCTATCGGATTGCTGGCCCGTCGCCAGCCCCCAGCTGGGTGAGGAGGTCGGAGATCTCGGTGAGCAGCTGCCCCTGGGCCGTGGTGAGGAAGAAGTGGTCGCCCGGCAGCATGCGCAGCCCGAAACCGCCACTGGTGTGCTCCGCCCACGCGGCGGCCTCCGACCTTGTGACGTGCGGGTCGGACGCCCCGGAGAACGCGGTGATCGGGCACGGCAGCGGCGGCTCGGGGACGTAGGAGTAGGTCTCGCTGATCGCGAAGTCGGCGCGCAGCAGGGGGAGCGCGAACTCCAGCAGCTCCGGGTGCTGGCGGATCTCCGGGCTGGTCCCGTTCAGCTCCAGGACGGTCTCGAGGAGGTGGTCGTCGTCCATCTTGTGGATGGGGTCGTGATCGCCCGGCATGTGCGGTGGCCTGCGGCCGGACACGAGCAGCTGCTGGGGCAGCGGGCCCCCGACCCGCCGGAGGTGGCGGCCCAGCTCGAAGCCGACCAAGGCACCGAGGCTGTGGCCGAAGGTCACGTACGGGACGTCCAACAGTCCGCCGATCGCCTCGGCGAGCGGTGGCAGCAGGTCGTGCATGCGGGTGAACCCTTCCTCACCCAGCCGGGACTCCCGCCCGGGTGGCTGGATCGCGCACACCTCGACGTCGGGTGGGACCAGGCGCGGCCAGTCCCGGTAGACGGTGGCGCCGCCGCCCGCGTACGGGAAGCAGAACAGCCGCAGCCTCGGGTGCGCCACCACCCGCCGCCGCACCACCCACGCGTCGTCCGTGCCCATGCGCTCACCCCTCACCTCTGCGACCCTCCCCGATGGTGCCCCTCGGGGGCGGTTCGGGCGCCGGCTCGACGGGGGGACGTCCTCACCGCACCAGCCTGCCCAGCAGGGACGCCGAGCCCACGATTCCCACCAGGGCGGCGACGACGAGCACGCCGAAGTCCACCCACAGGTCGGCCGGTGCGCCGACGAGCAGGCCACGCAGGGCGTTCACCAGGTAGGTCAGCGGGTTGACCGTGCTGATCACCTTCAGCCAGCCCGGCATCAGGTCGATCGGGTACAGCGCGTTCGACGCGAAGAAGAGCGGCATCGTCATGAGCTGGCCGATGCCCATCAGCCGGTCGCGGGTCTGGGCGACGCCCGCGATCGCCATCGACAGGCACGCGAAGAAGCCGGCGCCGAGCATCAGGGCCACGGCGGCGCCGAGCAGCTTGAGCGGGTTGACCGTGATGGAGACGCCGAGCAGCAGCGCCACCGGCACGAGCACCACCACGGGCGCGAGCCCGCGCACCCCGGCCGAGAACGCCTTGGCCAGCACGATCGCGGCGCGCGGCGTGGGCGTCACCATGACCTTGGTGAGGATCCCGGCGTCGCGGTCCCAGATGATCTGGATGCCGAGGAAGATGGCGATGAACAGGGCCGACTGGGCGAGGATCCCCGGTGTCAGGTACTCGAGGTAGGTCAGGTTGCCGGTGGGGATCGCCCGGATCCGGTTGAAGATCTGCCCGAAGACCAGCAGCCAGAGCACCGGCTGCGCCATGCGCGTGAACAGCTCGGTGTAGTCGGCGCGGAGCTTCTGCATCTCCACCAGGCTGAGCGTCACGGTCCGCGAGAAGAGCATGCGGACCGGCTCACCCCAGCTTGCGCGCGGTGGTGCGACTGCGACGGACATCCCTCACCCCCTTCTGTTCCTCCGTCACGGCCAGGTCGGCGCCTGCGTGACGGCGGAAGACGTCGTCCAGCGTGGCGTCGGGCCCGATGTCGGCGCGCAGCGCCGCGGGGGAGCCGACGGCCCGCAGCCTGCCGCGGTGCATGAGCGCGACGACGTCACACAGCTCGTCGGCCTCGTCCATGTAGTGCGTGGTCAGCAGCACGGTCATGCCGTAGTCGGCGCGCATCTGCTGCACCCGCTCCCAGACGCCCTCGCGGGCGATCGGGTCGAGGCCGACCGTCGGCTCGTCGAGCACGAGCAGTGCGGGGTGGTTGACCAGCGCCTGCGCGAGCTCCAGCCGGCGGATCATGCCGCCGGAGTAGGTCCCCGCCTTGCGGTCGGCGACCGCGAGCAGGTCCATCGCGTCGAGTGCCTCGTCGACCCGTGTCGCGCGTTCGGCGCGCGGCACGTCGAACAGCCGGGCGAACCACATCACGTTCTGCCTGCCGGTGAGGGCCGCCTCGATGGAGAGCTGCTGGGGCACGTAACCGAGCCGGCGGCGCACGTCCGTGGCGCGGCGCCGGACGTCGAGCCCGAACACGCGGACGGTGCCCTCCTGCACGGGGAGCAGGGTGTTCAGCACGCGGATGGTGGTGGTCTTGCCCGCGCCGTTGGGG
Organism: Pseudonocardia xinjiangensis; assembly: GCF_012911925.1. Classification (GTDB taxonomy): domain Bacteria; phylum Actinomycetota; class Actinomycetes; order Mycobacteriales; family Pseudonocardiaceae; genus Pseudonocardia; species Pseudonocardia xinjiangensis. Next base: position 4,415 of record NZ_JAAXKY010000188.1, read on the forward strand.
CCGAGCAGCCCGAACACCTCACCGGTCTCGATCCGCAGGTCGAGGTGGTCGACCGCGACGGTCTCGCCGAAGCGGTGCACCAGGCCGGTGCACTCGAGCGCTGCCGCCGGACCCTCCGGCACCGCCGCCGGGCTCCCGCCGGGCCGGGTCATGGAGTTGCTCACTCGTTCACCGCCTCGCTCGTGCGCTCCAGGGCGCGCAGCTCCTCGGCCAGCGCCCCCAGCGCGTCGATGCCGGCCGCGAGGTCCGCCACCTGCTCCGGCGTGAGCCGGTCGAGCGCCTCGTGCAGCACGCCGCGCCGCCGCTCGCGGAGACGGGAGAGCCGCTCCTGCGCCCGCTGGGTGAGGGTGAGGCGCCCGACCCGCCGGTCGTGCGGGTCGGTCGCCCGCACGACCATGCCCGTCCCCACGAGCTGCGTGACGATCGTCGAGACGCTGTTGGGGGCCAGCCCGAGCTCCTCGGCGATGTCCGCGACGGGGCTGCCGGGGCGCCTCCCGACGACCGCGAGGACCTCGCGCTGGGACGTCGAGAGGCTGTCGCCGTTGGGCATCGGCCCGGCCGCCCGTCGCAGCAGCCTGCGCAGGGCGCCGACCGCGGGCATCAGGGCCTCGGACACCGCATCGACTGTGGTGGGTGTGCGCGGAGGAGGCATGACGGGATCATATCTCTGCTACAGAGCAAATCTGGCCCGGAGGCAGTCGGGTCAGCGGATGAGCGCCCCGCCGAGCAGCGGCAGCACGGCGCCCCCGGCGATCCCGAGCAGCACCGACGCGGCGGCGGCGGTGAGCGCCGCGAGCCTCGACCGGCTGTGCACGACGTCCGCACTCCCGGCAGCGGGGTCGCCGCTGCGGAGGGCGGGGGCGATCCAGCGCAGGTAGTAGAAGACGCTGGCCACGGTGTTGACCACCGCGAGGACGGCGAGCCAGCCGAAGCCGCCGTCGACGGCCGCGGTGAAGACGGTGAGCTTGCCGAGGAACACCGCGGTCGGCGGCGTCCCGACCAGCCCCAGCAGGCACACGACGAGCGCCGCGGCCAGTGCGGGCCTGCGCCGGGCCAGGCCCCGGTAGTCGTCGAGGGTGCGGGCCGCAGGCAACGCGGCGACCACGGCGAACGCGCCGAGGTTCGTCACCGCGTAACCAGCGAGGTAGAACAGCAGGCCCGGCAGCGCCTCGGCGGACCGTCCGGCGACGGCCACGGCCATCAGCAGGTACCCGACCTGCGAGATCGTGGAGTAGGCGAGCAGCCGCTGCACCGAGGTCTGGAAGAACGCCGCGAGGTTGCCCAGGGTCATCGACACCGCGGCGATCACGGCCAGCAGGAGCGGCCAGTCGACGACCTGGACGGGGATCGCGCCGGGCAGGAGCCGGTAGGCACCCACCAGCGCGCCGATCTTGGGGATCGTGGTGACGACGGCGGCCACCGCGGCCGGTGTGCCGTCGGTGACATCGGGTACCCAGAAGTGCGCGGGCGCGGCGCCGGCCTTGAACGTCAGTCCGGCGAGCACGGCCACCAGGCCGACCGCGGCGGCGCCTGCCGGTCCGGCGCCGAGACCCTCGTGCAGCGCGGCATAGCCGGTGGCTCCCCCCGCGCCGTAGAGCACGGCCGTGCCGGTGAGCATGACGACCCCGGCGAACGCGCCGGAGAGGTAGTACTTCATCGCCGCCTCGCCGGTGCGCCCGGTGCCCGCCCACCCGGCCAGTCCGTAGAACGGGACGCTGGCCAGCAGGAACGCCGCGAACAGCAGCAGCAGGTCGTTCGCGCCGGAGAGCAGGATCGAGCCGAGTGCCCCGAGCTGCAGCAGGACGACGAACTCGCTCTCCCGGCGGTGCCCGTCCACGGTGTCGATCGACAGCCACAGTGCGAGCAGGGTGGCGGTGAGCACGGTCGCGCGGGTGGCCTGGGTGGCGGTGTCCACTGCGTAGGCGGCGCCGAACACGATCTGCGCGGGCGTGGTGGCGGCCGTGATCACGGTGGCGCCGAGCCCGACCAGGCAGGCCGCGCCGGCCAGCGCCCGCACCGGCCACTGGCGCCGCCGCGGCAGCCACGCCCCGGCGAGCAGCCCGAGCACGGCCCCGGCCAGCAGCGCCAGCTCGGGGATCAGTGCGGCCGGGTTCTCGTTCGTCATCACGCCGGTTGCCGCCCGCGCGTCACCGGGCGACCAGCTGGTTGAGCGTCCTCGCGGCGGGCTCGATCACGTCGAGCAGGAACCGGGGGGCCAGGCCGATCACGGTGGCCAGCACGAGCAGCGGGACGATCGCGAGGGCCTCACCCGCGTGCAGGTCGGCGAACGGCCGGGGCGCGCCGGGGGCGTCCGGTATCCGCAGCGGGCCCAGGAACAGCCGCTGCAGCGCGACGAGGAAGAGCGCGGCGGTGAGCACGATGCCGGTGACCGCCACCGCGGTGGGGATCGGCGCGGGGGCCAGTGCCCCGGTGAGGATCTGGAACTCGGCGATGAAGCCGGAGAACCCGGGCAGCCCGAGCGAGGCGAACGCGGCCACCGCGAACAGGCCCGCGAAGCGGGGGGTGCGCGCCGAGAGCCCGGAGTAGGCGCCCATGTCGTAGGTGTGGCCGCGGTCGTGGAGCACCCCGGTCAGCAGGAACAGCGCGCCGGTGATCAGACCGTGGGACACCATCTGGGTCACCGCGCCGGTGGTCGCGAGCTGGCGGGCCTGCTCGTCGGTCCCCGGGGCGAGCCCGGCCGCCCCCACCCCGAGCAGGACGTAGCCCATGTGGTTGATCGACGTGTAGGCGATCATGCGTTTGACGTCGGTCTGGGCGAGCGCGACCAGCGCTCCGTACACCACCGACACCACCCCGACGACCACCACGACGAGTGCGTAGTCGCGCCAGGTGGCGGGCAGGATCGGCATGGCGATCCGCACGAACCCGTAGGTGCCCATCTTCAGCAGCACCCCGGCGAGGATCGCCGACCCGGTGGCGGGCGCCTCGGTGTGGGCGGGTGGCAGCCAGGTGTGGAACGGGACGGTCGGGGTCTTGACCGCCAGCCCGATCCCGATCGCGAGCAGTGCCAGGCCGGCGGCGGCCCCGCCCCCGGCGAGCGGGTTCGCGGTCACGAGCGTCGGGATGTCGAACGTGTGCGGGTCGGCCGCGAGGAACACCACGATGAACCCGAGCAGCAGGGCCAGTGACCCGAGGAACGTGTAGAGGAAGAACTTCAGCGCCGCAGCCCGCCCCCGCTCGCCGTGGCCCCACCCGGCGATCAGGAAGTACATGGCGACGATCGACAGGTCGAAGAACAGGAAGAACAGGATCAGGTCGAGCGCGACGAACACGCCGAGACACACCGTCTGCAGCCCGAGGAACAGCACCACGTACGCCTTGACGCGGCGGGTCTCCCGCAGCGCGAACACCGCGCACGCGGTGAACAGCACGGCGGTGAGCGCGAGCAGCGGGAGCGACAGCCCGTCCACCCCGACGTGGTAGGAGATCCCCGCGCTCGGGATCCACGGCAGCCGCTCCTCGAAGCTGAACCCGCCCGAGGCGGGCAGCCCCGTCCAGACGGCGACGATCAGGCCGAGATCGGCGAGCCCGGTGGCGATCCACGTGCCGACGAACACCCGGCCCGGGACCCGGGAGGGCACGCAGAGCAGCGCCGCCGCGACCACGGCGGGCAGGAACACGATCAGCGACAGCACCACGCTCACCGCACCGCGATCATCACGACGGCGAGCGCGGCCAGTACGGCGAACCCGACGGACGCCTGCGCGTAGTACTGGTGCAGCTGCCCGGTCTGCGGGCGGCGGGCCCACCGGCCGAGCGCCCGGGCACCAGCGGCGATGCCCCCGACGCCCGCGTCGAGCGGGTGCTCGCCGCGACGGTCCAGCGCCCGCGCCGCGCGGACCGTGGTGCGCGCGGCGCCGTCGACCGCCCGGTCGAGGACCTGGTCGTCGAACCGGGCCAGTGCCGAGGCCAGGGCGAGGGTCGGGCGCACCACCAGCGCGTGCGCGGCGCGTTCGATGCCGAGCCATCCGGACAGGACCGCCGGCGCGGGCAGCCGGTCGGCGAGGCGCCAGGTGAGGACGGCGGCGGCGAGGGCGAGCACGGCGGAGAGCGCGAGCTCCCACGCGGCCGGCGCCGGGGCCGGGGCGAGCACGCCCGTGCCGAGCAGCGGCAGCAGGCCCAGACCCGCGGCGAGCAGGGCGAGCACGGCCAGCGGCGGGCGCGCCACCGCGGCCACCCAGCCGCTGGGCTCCTGCTCGGGCCGGACCGCGTGGGGTGCGGCCGGCTGCCAGACGAACCACAGGGCCTTCGCGCTGTAGACGGCGGCGACGGCCGCGGCCGCGATCCCGACGCCGTAGAGCGCGGGGGAGCGGTCGAGGGCCGCGGCCAGCACGGCGTCCTTCGTCACCCACAGCGAGAGGGGCGCGATCCCGGCCAGCGACAGGGCGCCGACGCTGAACGTGACACCGACCAGCGGGAACCGCCGTGCCGCGCCGCGCAGCCCGTCGAGCTGCCGGGTGCCCAGCCCCACCAGCCAGGCCCCGGCGGCGAGGAACAGCAGGCTCTTCGTGGCGGCGTGGGCGACCAGTTGCACGGTGCCCGCGGCCGTACCGCCCGCCCCCGCGGCGAGCACCATGTAGCCGATCTGGGCGCAGGTGGACGCGGCGAGCAGCTGCTTGAGGTCGGTCTGGGCCACCGCGACGAGCCCGAGCAGCAGCGCGGTGGCGGCGCCCACCCAGGCGACGGCCGACGCCGCCCACCCGGCGGCGTCGAGCAGCGGGGCCACGCGCAGCAGCAGGTAGGCGCCCGCGGCGACCATGGTCGCCGAGTGCAGCAGCGCCGACACCGGGCTCGGGCCGCGCATCGCGCCGGAGAGCCAGAAGCTGAACGGCAGCTGCGCCGACTTGCCCAGCGCCGCCACCACCACCCCCACGGTGACGACGTGCAGCCACGCTCCCTGGGCGCCGGGCAGCTCCGCGAGGCCGAGCGAGCCGATCCCGCCGGCCACGGCGGCGCCCGCCGCCAGGTACAGGCCGAGGTCGGCGGTACGGGTGGTGAGGAACGCGGTGTGCGCGGCCCGGACCGCGGCCGCGTCGCGCCGGTAATAGGCGATCAGCGCCCAGCTCGTCGCCCCCATCACCTCCCACGCCATGAGCAGGACGGCGAGCGTGGTGGCGGTGACCGTCACCAGCATCGCCCCGGCGAACAGCAGCATCAGCCCGGCGAACCGGCCCGTGCGCAGCCCGGGCTCGCCCGCGGCCACCAGCAGCACCGCGAGCAGGACCCCACCGACGGTGAGCACCAGCGTCGCGGACAGCCCGTCGACCGCCAGCCCCGCGCGGATGCCGGCCATGAGCGGCGCGTCGAGGGCCGGACGGAGCACCGCGGCGGCGCCGGCGAGGGCCAGCACGACGGCCGCGAGCACCACCGAGACGGGCGCGGCGAGCCGGTCGGCCCGGCGGCCGGCGAGCGCGAGGAGTGCGCCCGCCGCGAGCGGGACCGCGACCAGCGCCACCAGCAGGGCCGGGTATCCGGAAGGCATCCGCTCAGCCCCGCAGGTCCGACGCGCCGTCGGTCATGTCGACCTGACGCGACCGGTAGATCGCGGTGACCACGGCGAACCCGGCCGCCATCTCGACCGCCATCGCCGTGATGATCACGACGATGAGGACCTGCCCGTCCGAGCCGCCGGGGGTGAGGAAGTACCAGAACGCCGCCGTGGCGAGGATGACCCCGTTGAGCATCAGCTCCAGGCCCATCATCAGCATGACGATCGACTGCTGGGACAGCGCCCCGTAGAGGCCGATCGCGAACAGCCCGGCCGCGGCGAGGAGGAACAGCTGGAGCGTCACCGCCCGTCGCCTCCTGCCGGTCCGCTGCGCAGGTCGTCGCCGAACCGGTCGTAGCGGCCGCGGTTCGTGGCCAGGACCACGCAGGTGACGATCGTGGCGAACAACGCCACCCCGAGCGTCATCATCGTCAGCATCTGGCCGCTCATCAGCGCCTCCCCGAGCGCGAACGTCGGGTCCGGCGGCGGCACGCCGCGGCGCACCGGCCAGTGGACGAGCAGGATCCCGGCGGCGAGCACGGCGAAGGTCCCGACGGCGATCGTCATCGACCCCGCCTTGTTGTGGTACATCGCCATCGGCATCAACCCGGCCGGGTTCATCATGTACATGATCATGAACACGGCCATGATCACCATCTCGATCACCATCATCAGCGCGATGACCACGCCGAGGTAGCCCAGGCCGAGCAGCAGCACGAGCCCGGCCACGGCCAGGAACGAGGCGAGCAGCGCGAACGTCACCTGCGCCATCGAGCCCAGCCGGAACACCGCGAAGCCGAAGCCCACCGCGGCGACCGCGAGCACCCAGAACAGCACGGTCGCGGCCATTCACATCCCTCCTCCGCCGCCGAGCACGACCAGCGCGACCACCAGCGCCTGGGCGATCATCAGCGGAACCAGCACGATCCAGGAGAACTCGGTCCACCGGTCCATCCGGACGGTGGGGAGCCGGTGGCGCAGCCACACCATCGCGGCCAGCACCGCCGCGGTCTTGACCGCCACCCACAGCCAGGCGGGCAGCCAGGGCCCGGTCCCGCCGCCGAGGAACAGCGGCACCGCCATGGCCGCCGTGACCACGGTCAGCAGCCACCGGCCGCCCGCGAACACCAGCCGGTCCACGCCGGACAGCTCCGCGGCGGCCCCGCCGGCGAGGTCGCGGCCCACGGGCGCGTCGAACGGAGCCCAGAACGCCATGGCCGCGGCGGAGACCAGGTACACCACGAACGCCACGGGCATGATCGCCACGAACCAGAGGTCCTCCTGGGCGGCGACGATGTCGGTGATCCGCAGGCTCTCCGCGCCCAGCGCCGCCGTGATGATGGCGAACATGTGCGGCAGCTCGTAGGCCAGGCCCTGGGCGACGAAGCGGTAGCCGCCGACCAGGCTCAGAGCGCTGTTGGCGCCCCACCCGGCCATCCACACCGCGGCCCAGGCCAGCACCTCCATGGCGTTGAACCAGACGACCCCGACGGAGAGATCGGCCACCGCCCGTGACCCCAGCGGCAGCACCGCCGCGGCGAGCACCGCGGCCACCGGCAGCACCGCGGCGCCCAGCCGCCACAGCACCCGGTCCGCGGCAAGCGTGCGGCGCCGCTGCCCGACCAGCAGCCGCGCCGACTCGCGCACCGGAGTCAGCGCGGCGGTGACCGGCCCGATCGGCCGGCCGGACGCGCGGGCGGTGACGGCGGAGTCCAGCGCGGTGGTCGCCCACGCCGCGAGACCGACCAGCACCGGCAGCAGCAGCACCCACCAGAGGGGCAGCGCGTCGGGCGCCGCCGGGAGAGGGACCGGCTCACCCACGGTGCACGTGTCCGGTGTGGTCGGTCGGCAGGCGGTCGGTGTCCGGGTCGACGGCCGCGACGATCAGCCGCGCGGCGGCGAGCTCGGCCCCGACGAGCAGCTCGGCCAGCTCGTCGATCCCCGGCTCGCCCGCTCCCCACCCGGCGCCTCCCACCGGGCTCGTCGGCCGGTCGAGGTCGGTCGCTGCAGACTCCAGCGCGGAGAGGCGGGCGGCAAGGAGTGTGTCGACGCCGGCGACGCCGCGCCCGACCCCCCGCAGCATCCGGCGCAGGGTGCGCGAGCGCCGCACCGTCGCCACCAGGGCCTCGGTACGGAGCCGCAGCGGGCCCACCGGGGCGCCCGAGAGCAGCTCGTCGCGCAGATGGCGGGCCGTGGCCGCCGGGTCGGCCCAGCCCGCCGTGCCGAGAAGGCGGGCCAGACCGTCGAGATGACGGGCCGCGGCACGGCGGGCGCGGTCGGCGTCGGGCGCGTCCCAGAACGACCCCTGCGCCTGCCCGGCCCGATCCAGGATCCGCGCGGTGGCCTCCTGCACGACGTCGCCCTGCAGGACCACCTCGACGACCAGCCCGGCCGGCCAGTCCGGCAGCACGGGGCCGAGCGGGACCCGCAACCGGTCGAGGGTCAGGCCGTCACGGTCCGGTCCCACGTCCGCCATCGGCAGGCCGCCCGGCATCCCCATCCCGCCGCCGTGGTCGTGGCCGCCGTGGTCGTGGCCGCCGTGCTGATGCTCGGAGTGCTGGTGCTCGG
>NZ_JAAXKY010000189.1 GCF_012911925.1 Pseudonocardia xinjiangensis
CGACACCACCATCTCCGCGGGCGGGATCGGCCTCTCGGGCGGGCAGCGCCAGCGGGTGGGGATCGCCCGGGCACTGCTGGTCGACGCGCCGGTGGTGCTCCTGGACGAACCCACCGTCGGGCTCGACGTGACCGCTGAGGAGCTCGTGGTGCAGGCCCTGACCCGGTTGGTCGAGGATCGCACGGTCATCATGACCACCCATCAACCGGCGTTGACTCGGCTGGCCACGCGCACGGTGCACCTGCATCGCTGCGGCGTCCTCGAGGAGGCGCCGCCCCTGCCCACCGAGAGGCCGCCGGCGCAGAGGCCACCGGACGACAGGCCCTCGACCGACCCAATCCTGAGCGGGATGCCGGCCACCGCGGTGGGCGTCGCCCCGGGGGTGCGCGGATGACGACCACGACGAGCGGGTGGCCGGACGCGGGCGAGCCGTCCCGGACCGAGCACGTGGTGATGATCATCAGGCACGCGGAGAAGCCCGGCCATGCCGGCATCCCGCGCGGCATCACCCCGGAGGGAAACTTCGACCGGCACTCCCTCACCGTGAACGGGTGGATCCGGGCCGGGGCGCTGGTCGGGCTGTTCGCCCCGTCCCGGGGGGAACCGCCGGCCGGTCTCTACCGGCCGGACACGGTGTACGGCACGGCTTACGAGAACGGCCACAGCAAGCGGTCGGTGCAGACGGTGACGCCGCTGGCCGCCCGGCTAGGCCTGGACGTGGTCCGGCGCTACGCCGCGGGCGACGAGGCCCACCTGGCCAGGGAGCTCACCTCCCGTCCCGGTGCCACCGTGGTGGCCTGGAACCACGAGAACATCCACAGGATCGCCGCGGAACTGGGCGAGGTGACTCCGGCCCCACCCGCCCACTGGCCCCGCGACCGTTACGACATCGTGTGGACCTTCACCCGCAACGGGAACGGCTGGCGGTTCGCGCAGGTGCCGCAGATGCTCCTGCCCGGTGACCTGCCCTACCCGATCGTCGACCTGGTGCCGACCGGGTCGGTCACGGTGTGACCCACCGTTCCCTTGGACCGGGCGACTCGCTGGGGCAGGGGTAGTGCGCGGGCGGACCGGGCGGCGGGGGCGGCGGCATGATCGTTGCGACATGTGGCTCTTGGCCCTCGAGAGGGCCGAACCGCGGATCTCGCGCTGATCATGGACGCCGACGGCCGCGATAGAGGTCAGGTCAGAACAGCCTGCCGAGAGCGCTGGGCAGGTCCGGCAGGCCGGAGAGGTCGAGCCGGAAGTGCTCCTCCAGCACGGCGCACACCGCGGCCGGGCTCTCGAGGGTGCGCCGCTCGGTCGGGCCGTCGAGGTGGTGGACCGCGAAGGAGGTGCCGTTGAGGGCGTAGCGCCGGTCGGTGTCGGGACGGGCGGCCATCACGGTGGCCAGGAAGTGGGACGCCGGGTGGTGCCCGAGGTACCAGTTGGTGACCTCGTAGTCGGCCAGGTGCTGCGGGGTCAGGTCGAACCGGTACAGCGGCCGCCACTCGGCACCGACCCGGGCCTGCACCACGAAGCCGTCGCCGTCGGCCAGCAGGCGGAACGGCTCGTGCGGGGTGGCCTGCGGGGCGTCGGGCTCGAGCGCCAGCACGCCGGTGAGGGTGAGCCCCCCGAAGCCGACGTCGACCACGTGCGGGCCCTCGGGCAGGTCGACGCGCAGCAGCATGTGGCCCCGTGGCGAGACCGGCGCGTCGGCCGGTCTGCTCCACAGCACCCGGGCCGCGAGCCCGGTGGTGCGGTAGCCCAGGGTGTCGAGGGCTGCACGCAGCAGGTTGTTCTGCTCGAAGCACCAGCCGCCCCGGCCACCGTCGACGAGCTTCGCGGTCAGGCTCTCCCGGTCCAGGAGCACGTCCCGGCGGGTGAAGGGGTCGAGGTTCTCGAACGCGATCGCCCGGGTGTGCGCCGCGACGATGCGGCGCAGGGTGGGGAGGTCGGGCCCGGTGACCTCGGGCGAGCCGATCCGGTCGACATACGCGGTCAGAGCCGGGGTTTCCGGGCTGGTGATGGTCATATGGATCATTCTGCGAGGTTCACCCGGGTTGTGGTCAACTGTTCGGTTCGAGCAGCCACGGATGCAGGTTCCGGTAGCCGCGGACGGCCAGTGGCCGCAACGGGCGCACCGCGAAGCGGGGGTCGTCCGCGAGTGCCTCGGCGACCGTGCGGTCGACGAGCACGGAGTCGGGGTGGGCGTGGGTGGTGAGCCGGGCGGCGATGTTGACGACCTCGCCGTAGACGTCCCCGTACCGGACGAGGACGGGCCCGGCGGCCAGCCCGATCCGCAGCCGGGGGAGTACGGGTTCGGCGCTTACGCGGCGGAGCAGTCCCAGCGCGATCGCCGCGCCGTCGGCGATCTCGTCGGCGACGAACAGCACCTCGTCCCCGACCGTCTTGACGATGCGGCCGCGCCCGTCCGCGATCACCTCGGTGGTGCTGGAGCCGAACCGCTCGATCATCTCGCCGAGCTCCGCGGTGGAGCGGCGCCGGGTGGTGCGGGTGAAGCCCACCATGTCCGCGAAGCCGACGACCAGCGGCCAGGTGTCGGGGGAGCCCGCCACGGTCCCGGACGTGACCAGCGACCGGTGGACCGTGGCGGCGAGGTGGCGGCGCCACACGTAGGTCTGCAGCTCCTGCAGGGCAGGCACCACCGCGGTGGTGATCTCCAGGACCTGCTGCGCCGTGACCTCCTCGGGCCGGCTCTCGACCAGCCGCCGGACCAGACCGACCTGCCACTCCGCGAGTCGCGACATCTGCTGGGCGACGGCCCGGGCGACCGCCTCCCGGACGTCGGGATCGAGCACGCCTGCCTCGGTGAGTCCGGACATCAGCTGCGCAGCGTCGATGTCGCGCTGGGTGAACAGGACGGCGTCGTCGGCCACCTCGGCGAACCCGAGCGAGCGCCACAGCCTGCGGCCCTCCTCCTGGTCGAGCCCGGCCGCCGCGCTCACCTGCAGGCGTGTGTAGCGCCGCGGCGCCCCGAGCACGACCTCCTCGAGCGCCTCGTCGAGCGGGAGGCCGGACCGGCCGACCGGCTGCCGTCCGCGGAGCAGCCTGGCGATGCCCGCCAGCCACCCGCCGTCGGCGCCGGCCACGTCAGGTGGTGTGCACGATGAGCACGTCCACGCCGGCGCGGCGCGCGACGTCGGCGGGGACGGAGCCGAGCAACCGCCCGCTCAGCGTGTTGAGCCCGCGGTTCCCGACGACGAGCAGGTCGGCGTTCGTGTCGGCGACGGCCTTGCGCAGCACCTCCACCGGCGCGCCGTCGGCCGCCACCGTGCGGACCCGGCCCGCGCCTGCGGTGAGGGCGCGGTCCTCGGCCGACCGCAGCGTCTCCTCCGCCGGGGTCCAGCCGCGCACGAGGTAGGCCTCCTCCTTGAGGACGTCCTCGGCCTCGGCAGTGTCGTCCCGGCCTGCCGGGGTGTAGGCGCAGACGATGACGAGCTCGGCGTCGCTGTCGCCGGCCACGGCGGCGGCGCGGTCCACGGCGGCGAAGGAGGTGGCGGAACCGTCGGTGCCGACGACGATGGTGCGGTAGGCGGACATGGGAGCCTCCGTCTGGGGGAAACGTCGGCCGTGAGGTTACCGCCGGTAGCAGGAACGGCCGCGGCCCGGTTCCCCCCGTCAGGCGGTCGGGGCGGCCTCGTCGGGCACGGCCGGAGCAGGTGGACGCAGTGCGGGTCCCACCAGCCTCCGGCGCAGCCGCCAGTCGGCCCGGCCGAACAGCGCGTTCATGGTGGACACCATGCCGCGGAGATCGCCACGCCCGGTGAGGTAGGCCCAGCGGTGCCGTTCGGGCAGCCCGAGGAACACCTCGAAGAACCCCGGCACCTCGGCGGGCGGCATCCGCAGCAGTGCCTCCAGCCCGACGCGGCGCAGGCGGTGCACGGCACGGGCGGCGGTGGGCCAGACCGCAGCCTCGGCCGCGGCCAGCGCGTCGCGCGGGCCGGCCGGGAGGTGGGCGGCGACGGCGTCCGCCACCGCGGGCGCGAGGGTGAGCGAGGTCGCCACGCTGAACCCCGTGGCCGGATGCACCAGCGGGGCCGCCGCGCCGAAGCCGAGCACCCCGGGCGTCCGGTGCCGTGGCGAGTCGACCGGGAAGCGCACGCGTTCGACCGGCGCATCGGCCTGCGGCGTGACGCCGCGGGCGGCCAGCCGCGCGAACAGCCTGCGCCGCAGCACCGCCACGGGAAGCGCGGGGCGGCGCGCCAGCGAGGTCTCCTCGAGCAGTACCGCGCCGCCCCCGAGCGGCACGGCGTAGAGGAACGTCGGCCAGCCCGGCTCGCCGTGGTCGCGGCGCCAGTCCATGAACAGCGCCGTACCCGGGGTGACGACGGGGGCGGCGGCCGACTCCTCGACCACGACCCCGAAGGCCGTCTGCTCCGCCGACGGGCGCCCGGGTCCCGGCTCGGGTGCCGTCCGGAGCGGCTGGCGGCGGCCCCCGGCGTCGACGACGACCGCGGCGTGGACGTGGCTCCCGTCCGCGAGCGCGACGGTGCCGGGTGCGTCCCACCCGGCCACCCGCCCGGCCGTGACAGTGACGCCCGCGTGGCCGAGGCGGGAGTCGAGGTGCGCCCGCAGTGCCGGGACGTCCAGCACGGCGTAGTCCCAGCCCAGGTCGTGGTGGGTGAGTGCGGTCGCCCGCCCGCGCACGGTGGCGGCGACGACGGACGCGGGCAGGCCGGGCGGCAGCTCGCCGGCCCAGCAGCCGTAGGTCACCCGCCACGGCGCGTCGGGCGCCGGGTCCACCAGCAGGGTCCGCAGCCCGCGGAGGCCACACTCCGCGGCCAGTGCCCGGCCTGCGGGACCGCCGCCGACCACGAGGACGTCCGTTGCGGGGCGGGGCACGGGCCCGTTCTACCGGTACGGGCGGCCATTAGCCTGCTGCGGTGACCGATCAGAGGGCACTCGCCCCGGAGGCGGGGTCCGCACCGGGCCCGGCGGACGGCGGGCCGGACGCGGGGCCGGCGGCCGGCGCCGTCGACCACACGGCCCGCGTGGCCCGGCGTTCGCGGACGGCGGAGACCGGTGCGGCACTCGCCCGCAGCCCGTTCCGCGTCGACCGGGACCGGATCGTGGCCTCGCCGTTCTTCGCCCGCCTCGCCGGGGTGACCCAGGTGGTCAGCCCGACGGGCTCGGGCCTGCTCGTCCACAACCGGCTCACCCACAGCCTGCAGGTGGCACAGGTGGCCCGCGCGATCGCCGAACGCCTGACGGGCGACCCGGCCGCGGCGCCCGTGGTCGACCGGCTGGGCGGCCTCGACGCCGATGTCGTCGAGGCCGCGGCGCTGGCCCACGACCTCGGGCACCCGCCCTTCGGTCATCTCGGGGAGCAGGTGCTCGACCGGCTCGCCCGCGAGCGGCTCGGGTTGCCCGACGGGTTCGAGGGCAACGCGCAGAGCTTCCGCATCGTCACGACGATCGACCTGCACGGCCCCGGCGGCACGGGGCTGGACCTCACCGCCGCCGTCCGGGCCGCCGTCCTGAAGTACCCGTGGTCGCGGCGGGGCCACCCCGATCCGCACCCGAGCGCGGCCGCGCTGCCGCCGCGCGGCGCCGGCCCGTTGCCGGGGGCACCGGAGGCCGGGTCCGCCAAGTTCTCGGCGTACGCCACCGAACTGGACGACCTGCGGGCGAGCCGCGCGGCGTTCGGCCGGGTCGGGCCGTGGCAGCAGACGGTCGAGGCGGCCGTCATGGACATCGCCGACGACATCGCCTACGCGATCCACGACGTCGAGGACTTCCACCGGGTCGGCGTGCTGCAGCAGGCCGGGGTGGCGGGCGAGCTCCGCGGCTGGCAGCGCGCCGGTGCCGCGGCCGGAGCCGACCGTCCCGGGGGCGCCCTGGAACGGCTGCGGCGCCGGTTGTGCGACAAGGACGGCTGGGCCTACGAGGACGACGCGTTCGCCGCCGCCGTCGAGCGGGTGCGCGCCGAGCTGGCGGACGGGCTCCTGGCCGCGTCGTTCGACGGGTCGATGGCGGCGGAGCGGGCCGTCGCGGAGTTCTCCGCCCGCTGGACGGCCCGCCTCGTGGGTGGGGTGCGGCTGCTGTCCGACCCCCCGGTCCGCTCGGCGCACGTCACGCTGGCCACCGAGCAGTGGCACGAGGTGGCGGTGCTGAAGTTCGTGCACCGCCGGTTCGTGCTGGAGCGCGCCGACCTCGCCTCCCACCAGCGGGGACAGGCCACGGTGCTCGCCGGCCTGGTCGGGGCGCTGCACGACTGGCTCTCCGGCGACGACGACGAGACGCACAAGCCCCCACGGCTGCGCGACCTCGTGGCGCTGGCCCGTGATGAGTTCGCCGCGCTCGTCCCCGCCGCGGACGTGGACCGGATGGCCCGCGGCCGCGCGGTGGTGGACTACGTCGCGTCCCTGACCGACGGCCAGGCCAGTGCGCTGCTCGACGTGCTGACCGGGCGCTCCGCGCGGCTGTGGACCGACGCGGCCGTGTTGTAGAGAAGAGGTCAGCCCGAACCCAGCGAGCCGGTGGCCAGGATCCCCCCGTCGATCCGCACGGTCTCGCCGGTGATCCACGACGCCGCGTCGGACACCAGGAACCCGACGAGCTGGGCGATGTCCTCGGGCTCGCCCAGGCGCTTGAGCGGGTAGGCGGCGCTGACCTTCTCCTCGCCCTCGGCATAGAGCGCGGTGGCGAACTTCGTCTTCACCACCGACGGGGCCACGGCGTTGACGCGGATGCCCGGCCCGAGCTGCCACGCCAGCTCCTCGGTGAGCCGGATCAGCGCGGCCTTGGACGCGCCGTACACCGGGATCGCCCCCGTGGACCGCAGCCCCGCCGTGGATGCGAGGTTGATCACCACGCCCCCGTGGTCGCGCATCCACGCCCGGTAGGCCAGCTGCACGAACGCCAGCGCCGCGACCACGTTGGTGTCGAAGATCTTGCGGACCGCACCCAGGTCGGCCTCCATGAGGTCGCCGTAGATCGGGTTGATGCCGGTGTTGTTGACCAGGATCCCGAGGCTGCCGAAGGCCTCGACGGTCTTCGTGACCGCCTCCGCGCGCGACTCCTCGGAGCCGGCGTTGCCCGGCACCGCGAGCACCCGGGAGGCGTCGCCACCTGCGGCGTCGGCGACCAGCTTCTCGGCGGCGGCGGCGAGCTCGTCGGGCTTGCGTGCCGTGATCGTCACCGAGGCGCCGCGGGAGAGCAGCTCGCCTGCGATGGCGAACCCGATGCCGCGGCTCGCACCGGTGATGAGGGCGGCCCGGCCGGACAGGTCGGTGAGATCGGTCATGCGCGGCACCCTACTGACCGAATCCGCTCGTGGCGGTCGGTACTCTGGGTGCGTGGTCCGGACCGAGTAGCGAAGCAGTGGCTCTCCCTGCCCGCGCACGCCCTCTCCCGGACCTTCTGGAGTTCTCCTCGTGATCACCGCTACAGACCTGGAACTGCGGGCCGGGTCCCGCATCCTCCTGTCCGGGGCCAACCTGCGTGTCCAGGCAGGTGACCGTATCGGGCTCGTCGGGCGCAACGGCGCAGGCAAGACCACCTCGATGCGGGTGCTGGCGGGCGAGGGCGAGCCGTACGGCGGCGCGGTCAGCGCCAACAGCGCGGTCGGCTACCTCCCGCAGGACCCTCGCGAGGGCGACCTGACCGTCACGGCCAAGGACCGCGTCCTGTCCGCCCGTGGCCTCGACGAGATGCTGCGGAAGATGGAGAAGGCCCAGACGGCGATGGCCGAGCTGGTCGACGGGGCGCAGAACGACAAGGCCGTGCGCGAGTACGGGCGCATCGAGGAGCGGTTCTCCGCCCTCGGGGGGTACGCCGCCGAGAGCGAGGCCGCCCGCATCTGCGCCCACCTCGGCCTGCCCGACCGCGTGCTCCACCAGCAGATCGCCACGCTCTCCGGCGGTCAGCGCCGCCGCGTGGAGCTGGCGCGCATCCTGTTCGCCGCGTCCGACGGCGGCGGCGGGGGAGCGCCCAGCGCCACCACGCTGCTGCTCGACGAGCCCACCAACCACCTCGACGCCGACTCGATCACCTGGCTGCGGTCCTTCCTCGCCGCCCACGACGGTGGCCTCGTCGTGATCAGCCACGACACCGACCTGCTGGCCGCCGTCGTCAACAAGGTGTGGTTCCTCGACGCCACGCGCGGCGAGGCCGACGTCTACAACATGGACTGGAAGCGCTACCAGGAGGCGCGCGCCACCGACGAGAAGCGCCGCCGCCGCGAGCGCGCCAACGCCGAGAAGAAGGCGGCCGTGCTGCACACGCAGGCCGCGAAGATGGGCGCCAAAGCCACGAAGGCGGTGGCCGCCAAGAACATGGCGCGCCGCGCCGACCAGATGCTCGCGGGCCTCGAGCCCGAGCGGAAGAACGACCGGGTGGCGAAGATCCGGTTCCCCGACCCGGCGCCGTGCGGGCGCACCCCGCTCACCGCCGAGGGGCTGAGCAAGGCGTTCGGCTCGCTGGAGGTGTTCACCGGCGTCGACCTCGCGGTCGACCGGGGGGCCAAGGTCGTCGTGCTCGGGCTCAACGGCGCCGGGAAGACCACCCTGCTGCGGCTGCTGGCCGGCACCGAGGCGCCCGACGCCGGGCGCGTCCTGCCCGGCCACGGATTGCGCACGGGGTACTACGCGCAGGAACACGACACGCTCGATCTCGATGCGACTGTGTGGGAGAACGTTCGGCACGCTTCTCCGGACACTCCGGAACAGCAACTGCGTACATTGCTGGGATCGTTCATGTTCTCCGGCGACCAGCTCCAGCAACCCGCCGGCACGCTCTCGGGCGGGGAGAAGACCCGCCTCGCGTTGGCCGGTCTCGTCTCGAGTGCAGCCAACGTCCTCTTGCTCGACGAACCGACGAACAACCTCGATCCGGCGAGCCGGGAACAGGTTCTCGATGCTTTGCGGCGCTTCGCCGGTGCCGTCGTACTCGTCACGCACGACTCGGGTGCGGTGGAGGCGCTACACCCGGACAAGGTGATCGTGCTGCCCGATGGCACCGAGGATCTGTGGTCCGCCGAGTATCTCGAGCTCGTGCAGTTGGCCTGATCGGGGGATTTGCACCCCCGCGGGTACCACCCGATCGGACAAAGTTATTCCGCATGTCGTGTTGACCTGCGGTGATCCTCCGGTCCGTACGGAGTGCAGGGTGCGCTCTCCCGAGCGACAAAGAGGCGGCGGGGGAGTGACAGCGAGGTGAGATTCGTGCGGCAATGATCACCCGTCCGCGTGGTCCGTTCGGCGGAACCGTTCACCGATCATCGAGTGGATCTCCTGGTTAGAGCTTCCATGGAGGACGATCATTGCGCGCACCGGGGGGCCGGGAACGAACCGCGCGCGGAAGTTCCGCCGCGGACAGAGGAGGAAACGGCCGTGGCCGACCTGAAGAAGGGTGCACGTATCACCGGCACCCAGCGCGACAAGCTCGCTACCGATCTCAAGAAGAAGTACGAGAAGGGCGCGAGCATCCGGGCCCTCGCCGAGCAGACGGGCCGGTCGTACGGTTTCGTGCACCGGGTCCTGAGCGAGACGGGCGTTCCGCTGCGGGGGCGCGGCGGGGCAACGCGTACGAAGAAGAAGTAGTAGATCCGCTGCGGGCTAGCCTGCCCGCATGACGACAGCGGTGATGGACCCCGGTCTCCTCGAGCGCGGTGGGCTCGTGCTCGACGTCGACGGTCCGCGGGCCACGATCAGGCTCGCGCGGCCCGAGGTGTTGAACGCGCAGATGCCCGCCACGTGGGAGGCGCTCCGCTCTATCGGCGAGGCGCTTCCCGACGAGGTTCGAGTGGTGGTCGTACGTGGCGAGGGCCGGGCGTTCTCGGCCGGTCTCGACAAGCGCTTCTTCACGGCGCAGGAGATCGACGGAACGCCCGGCATCGCCGGCATCGCCTCAATGCCCGACCGGGAAGCCGACGCCGTCATCGCCGGTTTCCAGGCCGGTTTCTCGTGGCTGCGCCACCCGGCACGGGTCACCGTGGCGGGGGTGCAGGGCCACGCGATCGGAGCGGGGTTCCAGCTCGCGCTGGCCTGCGACCTGCGGGTGGTGGCCGACGACGTGCAGTTCTGCATGGCGGAGACCTCCTTGGGGATCGTCCCGGACCTCGGCGGTACCCACCCGCTGGTACACACCGTCGGCTACGCCCGCGCGGTGGAGATCTGCCTGACCGGGCGCCGGGTGGGAGCGGAGGAGGCGGTGGCGTCGGGGCTCGCACTGCGTGCGGTACCCGTCGCGGAGCTGGACGCCGAGGTCGACGCCCTCGTCTCCGCCCTTCTCACGGCCCCACCCGGGGCCGCCACCGAGACCCTCGGCCTGCTCTCCGGGGTGGCCGAGGGTCTCGACCCCGCCGACGCCCTCGCAGCCGAGCGGGCCGCCCAACTGCGCCTCCTGCGGGCCATGGTTCCCGCCGAGAGCTGATCCGGGGCGAGCGGGAGTAAACGGACGCCGTCGCGGCGTTGCTGCGCTGAGACAGCTTCTGTAACCGTGTAAGTAGGGGGGCCGCGGTGGACCGCGCCTGGGGGATGATGCGGGGCGTCGCCCGCGGAGCGGACGTGCCGACGTCGGTGAAGAAGGGCACGGTCCCGCGGATCTGGACCTTCGCCCGGCCCTACCGGCGGTGGCTGCTGGCCTTCCTGCTGCTCACGGTCGTCTCGGCGACCATCGGGGTGCTCACCCCGGTGCTGGCGGGGCGCGTGGTGAACACCATCGTGGCCCGCGGCGACGTCTCCGCGGCCGCGGGCACCGTGCTCGGCCTGGCCACGGGCATCGCGGTCCTCGCCGTGCTGGAGGCAGTGGTCGGCCTGGTGTCGCGCTGGTTCTCCTCCCGCATCGGCGAAGGGCTGATCGTCGACCTGCGCCGCGCGGTGTTCGAGCACGTGCAGCGGATGCCGGTCGCGTTCTTCACCCGCACGCGGACCGGCGCGCTGGTGAGCAGGCTCAACAACGACGTGATGGGCGCGCAGTCGGCGATCACCTCGACTCTGGCGTCCGTGCTGAGCAACGCCGTCCAGCTTGCTCTCGCCCTCGGTGTGATGATCAGCCTCGCCTGGCAGGTGACGCTGCTGGCGCTGCTGCTGCTCCCGATCTTCGTGCTGCCGGCCCGCCGGATGGGCCGCACGATCGCCGACCTGCGGCGCGAGTCGGCCGACCTCAACGCCGGCATGAGCACGCAGATGACCGAGCGGTTCTCCGCGCCGGGCGCCACCCTGGTGAAGCTCTTCGGCCACCCGGAGTCGGAGGCCCGCGAGTTCGGCGAGCGGGCCGAGCGGGTGCGCGACATCGGCGTGCGCACCGCGATGGTCTCGCGGGTCTTCGTCACCGCGCTCTCGCTGGTCTCGGCGCTGGCCCAGGCGCTGGTCTACGGCCTCGGCGGCTACCTCGCGGTGACCGGTCAGATCGAGCCGGGCACCGTGGTCACCCTCGCGCTGCTGCTGACCCGCCTGTACACGCCCATGACCGCGCTCGCCAACGCGCGCGTCGACGTCATGACGGCACTCGTGTCGTTCGAGCGGGTCTTCGAGGTGCTCGACCTGCTGCCGATGATCAGGGAGAAGCCGAGGGCCGTCGACCTGCCCGACGGGCCCGTCGGCGTGCGCCTGCGCGGGGTCCGGTTCGGCTACCCGAACGCGGAGCAGGTGTCGCTGGCCTCCCTGGAGGAGGTGGCCGTGCTGGACAACCGGGTCAACGAGGAGGTGCTGCACGGGATCGACCTCGAGGTCGGCCCCGGCCGGCTGCTCGCGCTGGTCGGGTCCTCGGGCGCCGGCAAGTCGACGCTGGCCTCGCTGGTCCCGCGGCTCTACGACGTCGACGCCGGTGCGGTCGAGCTGTCCGGGATCGATGTGCGGGACCTGACGTTCGCCGCGCTGCGCGGCGCGGTCGGGGTGGTCACCCAGGACGGGCACCTGTTCCACGACACCATCCGCGCCAACCTGCGCTACGCCTCGCCGGACGCCACCGACGCCGAGATCGTCGACGCGCTGCGCCGGGCGCGCCTGGGGGAGGTGCTAGACACGCTGCCCGACGGCCTCGACACGGTGGTGGGGGAGCGCGGGTACCGGCTGTCCGGAGGGGAGCGACAGCGGCTCACCATCGCCCGTCTCCTGCTGGCCAGGCCGCGCGTGGTGATCCTCGACGAGGCCACGGCGCACCTGGACTCCGAGTCGGAGGTCGCCGTGCAGGCCGCTCTCGCGGAGGCGCTCGCCGGCCGCACCGCCATCGTGATCGCCCACCGGCTCTCCACCATCCGCGCCGCCGACGAGATCGCGGTGGTCGACCACGGACGGATCGTGGAGCGGGGGACCCACGAGGAACTGCTCGCACTCGACGGCCGCTACGCGGTGCTGCACCGCACGCAGTTCGCCGACGG